>CAZTDB010000481.1:0-2825 GCA_964612385.1 uncultured Ignavibacteriaceae bacterium | reverse complement strand
AGGATTGAATGGGTTGGGATAGTTCTGATTCAATCTGAATGATGCAGGAAATTCATCTGTTGTATAATCAGCAGAAGTTGTTCCTAAGGTCTTAATGCTGTCATAATAAACCGTAGTAAAGCTGTTCTCAGCACCTTCAGCCGGCGGTGAAATAAAAAAGATATGTTCGTTTGCATTTTCAAAAAGAATAAGATTACCTGCCGCATCCAATGCCAATCCAGATCTTGCATTAATGTTATCATCGCCGCCGTATAATTCTATCTCGGTAATTATTTTAACAGGCACTGCAAAGAATGAATTTATATCATCCACTCTCCAAATCCCATCGTCATTATTTCCGGCATCGGCTCTTGTAGAATAGTAAAGTATATCATCGGCATTCGAATTTCTATCCTGTCCATAGTCGAATTGCAAATCAGAAATTTTGTGAGAGGTTGACGCATCAACCCCCCATAAACCGTTGCTCTGATTCACCGGGAGCGTTCCACTCAAAGGAAATTTAAATAGGCCGGCTCCATCAGCATTTAAATTAGCAGCCTCGGTTCTAAAGCTTACGTATAAATTTCCTTCATCATCTAAAGCGATGCATCTCGGAATTACTCCATCAAATACTCCAATTTCTTCAGGGAAGCCTGTAAATGTATCGTCATCTCCAATTTTCGCTCTTAAAACTTTATTATCGGTGCAGTAGTAAAGGGCTCTATCCTCACCGGTACCTTCAATGAATAAACCAAGCGGGTTGTTCAATCCCCCGATAACTGTAGTTACAGAGTAATCTGAATTTAATCTTCTAATTTCACCCAACTGAACGCATGAAATGTAAAATCTTCCCAGATCGTCGAACACTCCGCTTACCATTGCATCGGCACTATTGCCCCATTCGATAGTACCACCTGAAGATACATCTTTCGCTACTAGAAAAGAATCGTAAGGTGAGCCATCAGGATTGTATATTGTGATGCCTTTTCCTAATGGTCCTCCGTTGTTTGGTGCATACATCAATCCAAACAAAGGACTTGACATATCTGTGACTACATCTAACCCTCTTGAGTAAATATCTACTCCGCCTGAATCGAAAAACATTGTCCATTCTGTACTTGAGTAATTCGGTTGCGAAGCGGTTACCTCGTAAATATATACTTTACCCGGTGCCGTTCCTGTGCCATCCCACAAAATTGCATGCAAACCGCGTTCGAGTTCACCGGCATTTATCTCAGTAATTGTTGAACCATCAGATGCATCTTTGATCCGGATGATTACGGAAGAAGCGTTATCATTTAATATGAATGATAGCTGAATGCCTGTTCCGTCAGTAAAGCTTCCGTCGAATGGAGAGCCGTCCGGATTGCTTATCTTCAACTGCGAAGCATAAACATTGGCATAAATATTTTGCGTCACTAACAAAGCGAGAATGACTGCTGCGAATAAAAGTTGAATATGTCTGTTCATTACTACTCCTTAAGATTAAGTGTATAAAAATTTTAATCCCCAGGAAAAAATTTGTAAATGATGATAGCCTAAATTTGAAGAGTTAATCCTGATGTGAAATTTCATCAGAATCGTGGGAGAAAATTGGTAAAATAATTTAGAATGTCAATAACGGTTTGATTTTTTTTTAATAAAAAAGCCGGATCGTGTTGGGATCCGGCTGTAAGTTTTGTAGCACAGACTAGTAGTCTGTGCTACGGTTTTTAAATTACTTAATTAGCAGCATCTTCTTTGAAACTACATTTTCGCCGGCTTGTAATCTGTAAATATAAGTTCCGCTTGCTAACCTTGAAGCATCGAACGGAACGTTATAAGTACCCGCTGATTTTAATTCATTGTTAAATAATACCGCAACTTGTTCACCCAATACGTTGAAGATTCGCAAGTCTACGCTCATTTCAGTAGGCAATCCGAATCGAATTGTTGTAGTTGGATTGAACGGGTTTGGATAGTTTTGGTCAACAAAGAATTCTTTTGGAATCAGCATGTCATCAACGCTGCTTGGAACAGCCCAAATATAAGTGATGGAAACTGTATCAACACTCGGAACAATTGGTTCAGTAGTACCAACACTCTTTGTTCTTAATGTGAATTTAACAGTAACGGTATCACTTGCCGTTCCCATAATATTGTTTCGAAGAACGGTAGAAGTAACTGTTGCATCGGTTGCCGCTCCGTTGTTGTTCGATAACTGCTCTCTTTTAACAGTAGTGCCTACGATGGCAACGAGCTGATAAATCAGAGGATCGTTATTTAAATCAATTGCGGCATGCCAGCTAAAATCATGAGTAGTTGCGGGATCGGTGATAGTTACCTCCGTACCGTCTAATGCATGAGTTGCATCTGTAAAGAAGAAGAACGGGGAAGGATTAGCCGCAACGTTCTGAGTAATGTCAGCATAATAATTGGGGCTGATCTGATATCCGTCATCATAAACAGTGGCTGCTGAAGTATATTGAGTAGCAACACCTTTAATGTTTACAGGATAAGTTGGTTCGGGATTGTCATCAAGGTCCGTGTCTCTATCAACTCTTAAGATTAATTCATAATAACCATCCCATATAATCATGTTTGCATCTGCATTAGCAGCAGGCCACGCTGGTGAGGTTGCAGTTTTGGCAACTCCGTTAATTTGGATAAACCGGCTTTCATAAGTTTCAGGGTTTGCTAAATATTGAGGGATTGTAATGACTATAGGATTAACAGCATTACCTTTATCCAACAGGACTACATCTGTAGAAAGGTCGGCTATTTCCAACTGCGGAGTTCCTCTGAAATGACCGAGAACACCTGTAACCATTAAGCGATCACCGACTGCATAAACAGTACCTCCACCA
>CAZTDB010000480.1:0-2839 GCA_964612385.1 uncultured Ignavibacteriaceae bacterium | reverse complement strand
TACGAATCCGCGCAGCAAATACTTTTTCGAACTAGTGATCACTGCATCCGAGTTTATATTACCCTCCAATACACTATCGATTGGAGCTAACTGTGCATAGCTTAAGCTTACACCTGTAATAATCATTCCGATTATAATAAGAAATGTTTTTGTCATTCTATACCTCATATTTGTTTATTAAAGATGTTTATAGTTTATATGAAATTCCTAAAGTGGCGGAAGCTTCCTTCCCATTCACTCTTGCATTCTCTTTACCTTGCTTGAAGACCTGGCTCTGATGCAGAATATCCTTGAAAGAAAGTTTCATTTCGAAATTGCTAATTAAAGGCTGGGTGATCACTAAGTCAAAACGGTCACGCGGTTCTTCGGTGATATCTTCTTCATAAGCGGTTGCAACTTCCATAATTCTTCTTCCGAAACGGTTGTATAATAAGCTATAGGATGTTCCTAAGACCGGCTCGTTAAAAAGTAATCCAAGATTAATTGCATAAGGTGATTGCCCTTGTAAAGGTCTGTTTCTTCTTTCTATTGTAGTCTCGGTTCCTATCACCTTAACGGTTGATTGAACTCTTGTATAGTTCCCGCTTATAAAGAAATTTGAAAAATACTCGCCAATAAATCCGAGAGAAAATCTTGTCTCTAATTCTAACCCATAGTTGACAGCTTTATCGGCATTTAAGAAAGTTCGTTCGGATCCCAATGCACTTCCCGCTACCACAACCTGCTCAATTGCGCTGCTAATATTTTTATAGAATAAACTTGCTGATAGAAGCTCTCCTGCCGATGGGAACATTTCAAATCTTAAATCATAATTTCGAATTATTGCACGCCGCAAATTTTCATTACCCCTTACCGAGGTTTGTGTAGTGAAATCAAAATAGGAGAAAGGTGCTAATTCCCGTAATTCGGGACGGTTAACTGTTTGGCTGTATCCCAATCTTAGGTTAGATTCTTCAGAAAGCTTGTATATCAAATTAATCGAAGGAAGTATATCGGTTTTTTTCAATTCGATATTTATTTTATTTTGACCCGAAAGATCCATTGAGTTAATTGTTTGCAGAGAATTTTCAACTCTAATGCCGCCTACGATTTTTAATTCGTTATTCAAAAAATCGAATGGCGCATCAATCATTAAATAACCGGCTGCGGTTGTTTGTCCGGCTGTGTAATTATTAGTTCCGTTAGCATATTCATTGATTGAAAATCCATTCCGTCGAAAATTTTCCGGATTAAATATTTCATCGATCGGCAGATATAAAAGATCGAATTCAGTATAACCATTCCCGGGTGCGTTTATAATCATTCCGATTAATCTTGAATTAAAGTTTCTATTTCTGTCTTCAAACAAACCACCGAGCTTCATTTTAAAGTTGGATATCGGAATAGTTAAATCAACACCAGCACCTTTTGTTTTTTCGTATAAGTCGGAATAAAATCTTCCGCCGTTTTTTAAGTTTGCTTGAAATCCTAACACTGCAGCAAACGGGTCGTCGGTACCAAGTTCTCTTGCGTAAATAATTCGCCTGTAATCAGGCTCATCGCGATTGGACTCAGAGAAAGAAGTTCGCCACTGCACTTGTGCCCCGCTTAAAGAAGTGAGATAATGTTCACCTTCCAATTGAGAAGAAAATACCGAACGAGAAACAAAACGTAATGCAGTTTGCTGCTGTTCAGCACCTGCATCGGTGTACTGCACACCGCTTAATTCCGATACTTCATCCTCGGATGAGTGGGTGTATGTGTTCTTAAAACTAAGCTTGTGGAAGTTTGAAAGTTTATAGCTGAAGTTAAATAATCCACCCCACAAGCTTGATTGTGTCGATTGAACGCCCTTGTAGCCAAATCTTTTTTCTCCGCTGGATTCATACTCATTTCTTTCAACCATTGTTGAAGAAAAATTTGATCGATAGGATAAAGCAGCAACAAAACCAAAATTTTGACCTAGCAAAGTTGTTCCATCACCTAAGGAGATTAAGAAATTGTTGTTTAATGGGGCTTTTCTGCTTTGCGATGCCCAATTGTTTTTGAATAATTTTGCATATTCAACAATTTCGGGAGGACTAAAATTTTGACCGCTCAAAGAAGACGGAAAACCCGATGGTATGCTTCGTATGCCGTCATCTATTCCAAGAAAATCTAATTTACCACCGGAATAGGTTTTAAAGCTTTGTAATGAATTATTGAAAACATAGGAAGATGAATAGTTAACTGTCAATGTAAGCTTCGGTGGGAAGTCAATAGTGTTAAGTTTTACCAATCCGCCGGAAAAATCACCCGGCACATCGGGTGTAAACGATTTAAGCACTACAGCGTTATCAAGAAGATTACCCGGGAGGATATCAAAAGCAAAAGATTTTTTATCCGGTTCAGTACCCGGCAGGGAAACATTATTCAGAAGTACGCTGCTGTAGCGTTCACTTGTTCCGCGAACGAATACAAATTTGTTTTCAACGAGCGACACACCGGTAATACGTTTCATCAAATCACCGGATGTTGCATCGGGAGATTTTCTGATTTGTTCGGCGCTTATTCCATCGCTTATAGAGGCAGCTTTCTTTCTTTGATTTAATAGTGCTGATTCGTAAGAGTTATCAGCTTTATCCACAATTACTATTTCATCCACCGAAATTACGGCGGGTTTAAGCGCCGCATCAAGTTGAGTTGTCTCTCCTTCTGTTACTTTAACATTAGGTATTTTTACAGTTGAATAAGAAATATAGCTTATGAGGACAGCATAAATTCCCGGTGAAACATTAGTTATCTTGTAATTACCGTTTATGTCGGTAGCAGCGCCGATATTGGTACCCTCGAGTATTACATTGGCCCCGATTATTTCCTG
>CAZTDB010000479.1:0-2861 GCA_964612385.1 uncultured Ignavibacteriaceae bacterium | reverse complement strand
ATCTCTAAAAGAATTTTTATTTGAGAATAATCGGTTCAAAAAAAATTTTCGTCTCCCCGCAAATCCCTTTTCTTCCGTTCTTGCCTTAATTGAATAGGAAAGGCATAATGGATAGAACACAATATTCAATCAGCCTAATATGTCACCCCTAAAGGGGTTCTGACAGATTAAGGTATTATCGTTTCTATAAATATTTAACTCCTAAAGGAGTGAGGAAATTAAAATCATACATTTTTAAGCTCCGTAGAAGCGAAACATTAGTAGAATTGAAAAACAAGAAATAACACAAGCTCCAGAGAAGTGAAACATTGATAGAATAAACAAACCGGTTTATGAAACCAACACCGCAAATTGTACTATTCCAGTCCACCTTCAAACCAATCACGAAGTGATGACATTATTATAGATCGAATCAACCCGAAAACAATTAAATCCCGAAGGGATGAAATGATTAATAAGCTCACGTTGAAATGAGGATTTCGTTAAACTGATTTTTTCGAATATGCGATGGTTTTAACACACCCCTTCTTCCCCTCTCGAGAGGGGACGACACACTTTTTTTGCGGGTTCTTGGCTTACATGGATTTATTCGTCACCTTGCGAATTCCTCTTCTTCTCCCCTTCTACGCTTAAATTCGAACAAGATTATAAATCCTCTACGAGGATTTGCTATTTACAATGAGATGTCTTCTACAATAATTTGACCTCTACAAGGTCAAGTAATAACAAACATCGTGCGCAGCATCTTTCGGTTATTGGAACGATCCATAGGAGATGTTTAATTATTGCATGAATGACATTAGGCAGGCAGATAAAAATTATGCTGACCGAGTAAGCATCCCCTGATCATACCATATCCTTCGAGGTCCGAATGGATGACCTCGAAGGAATTGAAGTTTTTATGAATTGATTAAAAATCTTTACAAATTCTTTAGCTCGTTTGCTAATTTAACCATAGCTTCTTTTGCATCGCCGAAATACATCAATGCATTCGGATAGAAGAACAACTCGTTATCGATTCCTGCATAACCTACATTCAACGAGCGTTTGTTAATCACTACGGTTTTTGCATAATCAACGTTCAATATTGGCATTCCGTAAATGGGACTGCTCTGATCATGTCTCGCTGCCGGATTTACAACATCATTTGCACCGATAATAATTGCGACATCGGTGTTAGGGAAATCATCGTTTATATCTTCCATTGCATACAGCTTATCATATTCAACCTGGGCTTCGGCAAGAAGCACGTTCATGTGTCCGGGCATTCTACCTGCAACGGGATGAATTGCAAATCTTACCTTAACACCTTTCTTCTCAAGCACGTTCATCAAATCCCTTACTGCATGTTGAGCCTGGGCAACTGCCATTCCGTAACCTGGAACAAAAATTACACTACTCACCGAATCCAACAGCATAGCAAGCTCTTCGGCATCGATAGATTTAACCGTGCCCTTATGCGATGCAGCAGTGGCGGCAGGTCCTTCTATTCCTGCAGATGCCCAGCCGCCTAAAACGACGTTCATTAATGAACGATTCATTCCTCTGCACATTATCATAGTGAGTATGAATCCTGATGCACCTACCAATGCGCCTGCAATAATTAGCTGATTATTTTCAAGCACAAACCCGGTTGTTGCTGCTGCCAGTCCCGAATATGAGTTAAGCAGTGAAATTGCTACAGGCATATCGGCACCGCCTATTGGAAGCACTAATAAAACTCCTAACACTAAAGAAATTCCTACGATGATTAAAACTAATGCCGGCAAATCTGGAGTTGCGACAATGTAACCACCAATGGCTAAAACTATTATCACCAGCAAAGCATTAAGGGGATGCTGAAGCGGATATTTAACTACTCTTCCCGTAACAATTCCTTGCAGCTTTCCAAATGCTATTAAAGAACCCGTAAAAGTTACACTGCCTATTAATAAACTAAGCACTATTGCCACTCCCGTATCAACTGTAATAGCAGGAGTAATTTTAAAATATTCCGAAAGGGCTACAAGCGCCGAAGCACCACCGCCGAAACCGTTTAACAAACCAACCATCTGCGGCATCCCCGTCATTTGAACTTTAATCGCCATTACTGTTCCGATTAAACCGCCTGTAACCATACCTATTATAATCCATTCGTATGTTAACACATGCTGATCAAAAAGCGTAACAACTATTGCTAACAGCATACCGATTGAAGCATATCGATTTCCTTTTCTGGCTGTTTTAGGTGAGCTTAAATTCTTTATACCGAAGATGAAGAATATAGATGATATCAGATAAATTAATTCAATAATAATTTTCATTTTTTATCTCACTTCTTTTTGAACATTTTGAGCATTCGGTCGGTAACCAGAAATCCGCCCACAACATTTATCATGGCGAATATTACCGCGATCAATCCGAGTATCGTGCTTACTGTAAATTCCTCCATACCTGCGCTTAAGAGCGCACCTACTATCGTAATTCCGCTGATTGCGTTTGAACCGGACATGAGCGGAGTGTGCAAGGTTGGAGGAACTTTTGTTATCAATTCAAAACCAACGAAGATTGCCAGCACAAACACATATATATGCATTAAAAAGCTAAGACTCTCCATTTATTATTCCTCTTATTTTTTTAGTTAATATGATTTTCTAATTAAAAAATGAATTAAGCAGTTAGATTGAATTCATTACTTGATCAATTCTTTTACACGCGGGTGCACAACTTCACCGTTGTATGTAATAAGCGAACCGCTTACTATTTCGTCTTCCAACTTCAGTTCAACTTTACCTTCTTTTCCGATGTGGGTCAACAAACTCAAAATATTTTTTGCATACATTTCACTTGAGTGGGTGGGAACTAAACTCGGCAGATTCGGC
>CAZTDB010000478.1:0-2875 GCA_964612385.1 uncultured Ignavibacteriaceae bacterium | reverse complement strand
ATTTTCTTTCTCTCACTTACCGTTCGCTTCAGCGAACGGATGAACTAGCCCACAAAACCAAGGGGGCTTTCCCAAAGGGATCTAGGGATAACCCTAATAATAGACTTTTTTGTGGCTATCCCTAGATCCTTCGGAAAGCCGGGATAGTTTTCTTTTATTTCTTTATCCGTCTGCCTACCTAAAGTTAGGTAAACTAAAACTGACGGTAATTGATAATTAAAAAAAGATAAATATGATTGACATTATTTTCTAATAGAATTAATTATTTTACCTCTCAAGGTAACTATTAAAGGATATCTTACCCACTATAAACAACATAGAACCAAAAATCATACCTCGAACTCAAAATGAAATTCTTTACAACATCAATCTGCTTTAATTAACACCGTGAGCAAACGCTTAGGTGTAATATTTTCGTGTCCGGTAAACGTTGGCAATCATTCCTAACATAATCATATTCACTAACAAAGAGCTTCCACCGTAACTTACAAACGGCAGCGGGATACCGATTACGGGCATTATTCCAACACTCATCCCGATATTAATAATCCAATGGCAGAAATAAACAGCGAGAAAACCAATAGAAATTAAGCTTAGAAATTCATCCTTTGCTGAATAAGCAATTTTTATAATTCTATAAAAGATTATTAAGAAAAGTATAATTGTAATAACCGTACCAATGAAGCCAAATTCTTCTCCTATAACACAAAAAATAAAATCTGTCCATTGTTCGGGAATAAATTGAAGCTGCGTTTGATTGCCTTGTAAAAATCCTTTACCGAATAAACCGCCCGATCCAATAGCTACTTTAGCCTGGATTGCATTATAACCGGCACCAAGTGGATCGGCATACGGATCCATGAACGACAAAATTCTTTTTTGCTGATGCGGACTTAATGCCTTGAAAACATAATCGGTAAAAAAACCTGCGGCTATGTTTAGCGCGAAGATTGAGCCGCTGAAAAAAATATCCTTTCTGAAAAATAATAGTCCAAGCAATACTAACGATAATCCTCCGAGGAAGTAATACAACCCGAATAATGATGAAACAGCAATAAATGCCGGACTTAAAACCACAAATAATCCAAAGAGACTAATTCCCTTCCAAAAAAGCAGACAAAGTATAAAACCAAAAAACACGAATGACGATCCCATGTCAGGTTCTAATAAAATTAACCCAACAGGAATAAACCCGATAATCAATGTGTATAGTATATCTTTAAAGTTCTCGATATCACTGTTAGTTCTGCTTAAAAAGGCAGATACCGCTAAAATGGTTGCAAGTTTAGCAAATTCGGAGGGCTGAAAACCGAATGCACCAAGATCAAGCCAGCTTCTGGCTCCCGATACTTGTTTGCCCATAACTAAAACAGCCACTAACAAAAATATTGATACAAGATATGCCGGGACCGCTGCCATTCTGAAAAAATTTGTGGGAAGCGAGTATACGATAAAGAAAAGGATGATTGATATAATCGTAAAAATTACCTGCTTTTCAAAATTACTTGATGCAGTAGGATGGTTTACCGTCGAGCTGTAAATTGCTGCTAATCCAATTCCCATCAAAACCAAAACAGGTAAGAAGATTTTGAAGTCGAATAAATCCTCTATTTTATAATCAATTCTCAAGTCTTATACCAATTACATTCGTATGAAACTGCGGTAAATGCTCTTCTTTTTTAATTTTATCTTTTAGCAGATAAGTCTCAATCATCTTTTTTGCTATAGGGGCTGCGTGCGTACCGCCGTACCCAACATTTTCAACAACCACGGCAATTGCTATCTGAGGGTCTTCATAAGGAGCGAAACCTACAAACAAAGCATGGTCTTTTCCGTGAGGATTTTGAGCAGTTCCGGTTTTTCCGGCGATGTTTAATCCTGGAATTCTAATGCGCGTAGCTGTTCCTGCACCATTAACAACGAGATACATCCCGTATTTTACAATTTCAAAAACTTCATCTTTCACACCTGTATCCACTTTATCAAATTTTAGGGGGATAATCTCTTTAGTTCTCTCGTCCAAATAACCTTTTACGACATGAGGTACGACTGATTTTCCGTTGTTGGCAATCAGTGCCGCATATTGCGCAAGCTGAAGAGGAGTTGCTCCTACTTCACCCTGACCAATTCCTAAACTTGCCATAATACTTCGCGGCCAATTCTTGCCGTATTTTTTTTCATAATAATTGTTGTCCGGAATCAAACCGGCAGCTTCTTCACCAATATCGATTCTTGTCTTTTCACTAAAGCCAAAACGTCTCGAGTATTCAGCCCACTTATCTAAACCGATTTTATAAATCAAGTTGTAAAAAAAAGTATTGCATGATTTTTCAATGGCATGAACAACGTTAACTGCACCGTGGGAGCCGGTACATTTGAAAAACCTGCCAAAGGTGAATCCGCCTCCGCAGCTTATTGTTGTTAAAGTGCTGATAACCCCCAAATCTAAAGCAGCAATTGCAGAGAGCATTTTGTAGGTTGAACCGGGAGGTTTGAGTGACATTGTAGCTCTATTGAACAGCGGCTTATCAGGATTGCTGTAAAGATCCTCTAAGAAATCTTTAGAGGTAAGATAAGAAAACTGATTAAGATCATAGTCGGGTGCGCTGTGTATTGCAATAATCTCACCTGTTTTTGGTTCAATAGCAACGGCAGCACCCCTCTTTCCTTCGAATTCTTCTTCCACTATGCGTTGAACATCTGCATCAATTCCTAGAACAAGATCCCGCCCCTTAATTGAAATTTTATCCTGTATTCCCTCGCGATATTTACCTATCTCTCTACGTCTTGAATCAACAAGGACAAAGTTGAACCCCTTTTCTCCTCTTAATCCTTTTTCATAAGTTTTTTCGAGACCATTATGCCCCACATAATC
>CAZTDB010000477.1:0-2876 GCA_964612385.1 uncultured Ignavibacteriaceae bacterium | reverse complement strand
TGTTAATGCAGCTTGCTTTTATTTCTTTCTATTTTTTGTCGGTTAGTAGTGATAATTTTTAAAAAATATTCCTTTATCACAGAGCGATTTTTAATATATTTGCACCTAAAATAAATTTCATCACTTTAATATCGTGTGCTCTTTTTCTAACTAAACATGCTTAATCAAAAACAATTATGATCGGGGAGCTTATCTATGGTTGATCGAATATGCCTTTTTGAAGGCATCTATTACAGCAGGCTATTGCCGTTAGTTTATTTCCGTCCGCAGTACGATTTAAGATGCGGAATTCTTACTTTAAGAGAAAAGGTTAGATTATATTATCCGGATATCCCGCTATCGCTTCATTGCAGAAATTATCTGCAGGACAGCCTTCAGCAGCAAAATAAAAATACAGAAGTAAATAAGATAAGCGGCGATAACTGCCTTTTCATAAACGGCAGAGTTATTGTCGATTCAAAATTTGTAGAACAAGTTTCATTAAAAGGACAGGATACTTTATATGTGAAAGGTGATTCCATCGTGGCAGCTAAGGTGACGGGTGCCAAGCTGGGAGAATTAAAACATCAACTGCATGATTTGTTTACACACTCCGATTTTACAGACCTTGTTAAAAAAGAGATTGATGTAAAAATGGTTAATTATCCATGGGACTTATGCACTCATAACGGTGATCAAATCATTTCGGATTTTAACAAGCTGATGGAATTAAATTCAGGATCGAAGATAAAAGGCAAGGTATATGACGGTGCTCATCTTATCAAATCTGAAAATATTTTTATCGATGAAGGTGCAAAAATTAAACCAGGGGTTGTTCTCGATGCCGAAGATGGTCCAATTTACATAGGTAAGAATGCTAAGATTTTTCCTAACGCTACAATTGAAGGTCCGGCTTTTGTAGGAAATGATTCACAAATTAAAATAGGAGCTAAGATTTACGAAAACACGAGCATAGGCGAAGTGTGCAAGGTAGGCGGCGAGGTTGAAGGCTCGATCATTCATTCGTACTCTAACAAACAGCATGATGGTTTTCTCGGTCATTCTTATATCGGAATGTGGGTAAACTTAGGTGCCGATACAAATAACAGCGATTTAAAGAACAATTACGGCAGCGTTAAAGTAATCATTAATGATGAACAAGTTGACAGCGGTTCTATGTTTGTCGGTGTAACTGTAGGAGATCATTCAAAGTCAGGTATAAACACAATGTTTAATACCGGTACTGTTGTCGGCGTTTCAAGCAACATTTTCGGTGCAGGATTTCCTGCTAAATATATTCCTTCCTTTTCCTGGGGAGGCGCAGAAGCGATTACAAGTTACGATTTAGAACGAAGTCTTGAAGTAGCAAAAAGAGTTATGGCAAGAAGAAAAATTCAGATGACTGAAGTGGACGAAAAATTATTCAGAAAAATATTCGATCTAACTAAAGAAGAAAGGCGTAGACGTGGTATGCCAAACTAAGGGAGAATATAAGTCAATTTATGTATTATCAAACTATAAATTTTAAGGAGTTAAAATGCGATTAATCATTCAACCTACATACGATATGGTATCTAAGTGGGCAGCTAACTATGTTGCCAGCCGGATTAACGAATACAATCCGTCGGCTGATAAACGATTTGTATTGGGATTGCCGACAGGCTCTTCGCCGTTAGGCATGTACCGGGAATTAATAAACTTGAACAAAAAAGAAATTGTCTCGTTCAAGTATGTTACTACATTCAACATGGATGAATACGTAGGCTTGCCCGACGATCATCCTGAAAGCTATCATTCTTTTATGTATAATAATTTCTTTAATCATATTGATATAGATAGAAAATATGTAAACATTTTAAATGGCAATGCACGCGATCTTCAACAGGAATGTGATAACTATGAAGAGAAAATAAAAAATGCCGGTGGTATTCATCTATTTGTTGGTGGTATCGGTCCGGATGGGCATATTGCTTTTAACGAACCGGCATCATCTCTTGCATCAAGAACAAGGATAAAAACTTTAACGATGGATACAATCATAGCTAACTCTAGATTCTTTGATAATGATATAAACAAAGTGCCGAAGACAGCGTTAACAGTAGGAGTAAAAACAGTTCTCGATGCCGAAGAGGTTATGATTATAATAAATGGTCACAACAAAGCAAGAGCATTAGCCAAGGTTATTGAAGAAGGAGTCAATCACATGTGGACCGTAAGCGCGTTACAGCTTCATCCAAAAGGAATTGTTGTTTGTGACGATGCTTCTACACTAGAATTAAAGGTTGGAACTGTAAATTATTTCAAGGATATTGAAGCTAAGAATTTAGACCCCGATACTTTACTGAAGTGATGCTTAATTAAATTCTTATTAAATATAAAAAGAGGCTGCCGGGCGCAGCCTCTTTTGTATGAGAGCTATATATCTGATAGCAGGAGTTAAAATTTAGGTCATTTTATTTGCCGGAGAGATAGAAGCACCCTCCAGGTCATGTTCCCAGACTGCTCCTTCCCTCGCGGCAAGAATTTATCGCAACATTCCTTAGGATAAGTTGCATAACAACCATTAAATTTTCAATTATTGTACCGCTAAATAAATTTGGTATTTCATAATTTAAGTCCATCAAAATCATTTTTACCGATTTATTTTGAGAGTAATGAACCGAAGTGAGAAAGTTTTAGATAATAGTTGCACTAATAAAGCTGAATAATAAATAGTTGAAAGAATGAATGTGAAGTTATTCATCTTTTTTATTATCATCTTCGATTTCAATAGATTAACATACATTTAATACAAGCCCGTTTATGAACATTGAAGTAGTCTTAAAAGCAATAATTGCAGTAGCTTCTGCAGTTTCCGGCGCCGCAGTACTTTTTTTAATCAAATTAGATCATAAAAA
>CAZTDB010000476.1:0-2881 GCA_964612385.1 uncultured Ignavibacteriaceae bacterium | reverse complement strand
GGTTATGCTCATCAGTTTTCCTTGTCTAAGCTCACTGTTTTCTCTTAATGCTGCACTACTGATGAATATTCCCTGGCTCATTCCAATTGCGGCTGGCTTAACAAAAAGGTTAGTCTTTCCGAAAAAAATTCCGCCTAATTGGAAATCGTAATTTTCTTTGTGCTTCCAGATAAAAAACGCACTCGGCAAGCCATCCGGGCGAAAAGGGGCGTAACGTCCTGCTGCAAGTGTTCGGACATTTTCTTTTGGTTCGTTACTTTTAATATATCCGCCTAAAAAATATGTATTAAATGGACCCTCAATTATTCCTGCCGCACCAAATCGATTATTGATCCTTTCGTCAATTCTTCCTCTGCCTGCAAGCGCAACTAGTGAGAATGCACCCACTGCAAATTTTCCAACCGCATAATAGGAATTAAGAACTGTCTTTTTAAATAAAGATGAACCGCCCGGAATAAATCCGTCAAAGTATTCATAACCAACTCTAAACCATAAATTATGCTGCAGTCTGAGTGTGATTCTTGAGAACAAAGCTTTCTCGTGAAGTGAAGTATCTTTTAATACATCGTATGTTCCGCCGATGTCAAGCTGATATCTATCGTCATCATTGATAGGAAAAAGCACCGCTCCGCCGGTTGCCTCTTTTACACGCAGCTCGCTTCTATTATTAAGCTCGTTGTTGGCAATCTTAAAAAACAATGTTTTGTTTCGCTGGTCTTTTCTATAAAAATTAAATGATGAAATGTTTTCCGTATCTTCTTTAAGATATGACAATTGAAATTCCCAAACAGCGGGACGCGGGGGACCGTATACTGAGTATCGCAAATCTTCATTTATATTTTTTTGATGACGCTCATCCTGTGCAAAAGTAAATGTTAAAAGAAAGAAAAGCAGGAAAGGTGTTAAATAAAAAGATTTCATATTATAACTTGTTAAAGCAGCAAAAATCTATGAGTATTTTTTATCGATAATAAAAATGACCAAATATGGAAGACGAATAAATAGTGATCTTTCCACTGTGTTTCTTAGTGCCTTTGTGTCTTTGTGGCAATTCAGACTATTAATTTTCAAACCCGATAGTCCCAAAGACACAAAGCTCAAATTTATTTTGCCTCCAATAGTAATATCATTCATTCTTTCGGTCCGATATTTAACGAAGAAATATCCATCAAGTAAGGTCTTATTTTCATCTTCTGTTCAGGCGAAGCGCCACGATTCGATGCAAATTGCAGAAGCTTTCCATCGGGTGATATAGAAGGAAGTCCGTCAAAACCTTCATAATAAGTCAAGCGTGTTTGTTCACCGGTTTTCAAGCTCATCAGATATATTTCATAGTTGCGGGGTTGTAAAAATTTTACAAATACAAAATGCTCTTTATCGGGAGCGGGGTACGGTGCCCAATTCGTGCCGTCGTCATGAGTAATGCGTTTTACATCCGAACCGTTTTTTTTCATTGTAAAAATTGACATTGGCATCGGACGAGTACCCTGTACTTTCTTTTCCCATGCACGATAAATTATTGTTTCGTTATCTAAAAAGAATGCGCCGCCTTCCTGCCATTCTTCAGTAAAAGTAATTTGGTGTTCATCGCTGCCGTCGGGACGCATAAGCCATAGATCCATTTTGCCGTCAGTTTGCCTGCCGAACAATATCCATTCGCCATCGGGCGAAACGCTTACTTCGGCATCGTAATATTCGTTGTTAGTCAGCCGCCTTTCATTGCTTCCGTCCAAGTCGCACGAATACAATTCTGCACCCTGCGGATAATCATTTGCGTCTGACCAATTGCCTTTTGGCAAATCGGGATGGTCTTTGGTGGAAGTATAAACTAAACGCTTTCCGTCCGGAAAATAATACGAACAGGCATCTTCACCTTTGTCATTTATTCTAAGGATTTCTGTTCCGTCAATTTTAAAAGTATAAACCTGATGTGTTGGGTCGTCTTCGAATTTAGCATTGCCGATTAAACTTTTTCCATCAGGTGAAAAATAGAATTCGGCTCCTTCGTCAATGTTTGGTATTGCCCAAACTTCAAATTCTTCCTGTTGTTGTTGTACCTGGTTTTCCTCAAAAAACCATCCGGAGGTTAATAATGCTAATGCGGCAGTTAATAACATAACAAATACCGGTAATGTATTTAGCTTCTTCAAAATACTCTCCTTTATTTATTATTAAGAAATTGAGATAGAGTTTATCTTTCGATCAATTCAATTTTAGTTTTGTTTTCTTTACCTTCACGCAGGAAAGTAAGTTCAACAACATCGCCGGGTTTAAAATTTTTCAACGCATCCGAATAGTCGCTTAATCTTGTTACTTTATAATCGCCCAATTTTATAATAACATCACCTTTCTGAAGTCCGGCTTTTGCAGCAGGAGAATCGTCGGATAAATCTGCGATTCGCACACCTTCGCCTGAAAAAGTAAAGTCGGGCATGCTGCCTGTTGTTACTCTTCGTTCACCGGTAGTTTGAGGTTTTTTCTCTTCAGTTCTTACCTGTCCTTGAAAAGTGAGAGGTTCCTCACGGTCAGCTAAGTATAGAACTGCTTCGCGGGCGAATGTTGCAACTTTCACCAATCCGGCAGCATCAATTTTATCAGCCGTGTCGGTTGGTTTGTGGTAATCTTCATGCGGTGTTGTAAAGAATTGCACACCCGGAACGCCGATTTCAATAAAGCTGCGTTGATCGCTTGCATCAAGGTCTTGTGTTATCATTTCTGCTTCAACTCCGGTAACATAACCTGCACCCATAAAAATAAATCTCCATTCCCTTGCACTCGAACTGTTGAGAACCAAAAGTTTTTTCTCTCCCAATCTTCCCACCGTATCGAAGTTAAGAACTCCGATCGCTTTTTTAGCCGGGAAGCGTTTCATGTTATTTAC
>CAZTDB010000475.1:0-2890 GCA_964612385.1 uncultured Ignavibacteriaceae bacterium | reverse complement strand
CTTCAGTGCAAGCCCGACTGTTAGAATTGCTTCGCCATGTAATTGAGGATTTATAAGATGTTTTGCTTTTTCAACCACTTTTTCAATATCAATTGGCTCGTACTCAATCAATCCCGTTTGGGCAAAACATTTCTTAATTCTTTTTTCAATTTTACGCTGAACGTGCTCTTTAATGAACAATCTTAATCGCTGCGATAAATCAAGAGGTTTTCTCTCAGAATCGTTTTTCATAAGATAACCGGAGTAGAACACATATTCGCCAATAGGGGCTACTTTTACCAGCACATTATTTTCTAATAAACGATTTATTAATTCGGAGCGGGAAAATTCATCGTTCCGGACAAAAATCTCGCCGGTCAATACAACTTTAACCGCTTCTTTATAAGAAATTTTTTTCTTTATCTTTTTTAATACTTCCGCAGATTTTTCAACTTGCTCGAACAGTTCTGAGAAAGAGGCATATTTTAATTTACCAACAATTTTTTCCCATTCGTAATTCAATGTCTGCAGAGCCTGTTCTCTGTCCACTGCTAATACATGTAAAGCGAGATTTAGGTTTTGAAATACATCGCCTAAGGTAATTGCGGTCCATCCTCTCTTAATAAAATCACTATCAAGTCCGTCATACGAATCCTCATCACTTAAGGTATAAATCCCCACGTTCTGCAGCTCTTTTTTCTTTATAAGCTCTTTCAGAAATATCTGATACTGCCCAAGCCTGCAGGGACCTGCTGAAGTTGCCATAAAGAATAAAATTCTCTCATCGCTGCTTTTTCTTTTTGAGCAGGCATCCAACAAAGCACCGGAACATAAAATTAATGGTAAACATTCTTTGCACGTTGTGTTACCTCTTCCCAAGCCAAGAGTTTTATAATCGTATACCGGCAGCGCTTTTGCGTTTATTCCTATATTCTTGAATGCAGAGGCAAAAGCTTCAGCAGCATATCTTCCCATGCTCGGAATAAACATTTTTACCGAGGCATCTTTAATAGAAAGCTCTTTATTATTCGAATCAATAATTGTATAATCATCTTTGATCCTTAAAGGGATAAATTCTTTTTTCTTTTCGGGAATCAATCCCATTTTTGAAAGTTCCCGATATCGAACGATGATGTCGAGCGCTGCTTCTATTCTTGTATTTATTCCTGCATCTGCCGAGTGGCTGTCAAGCTCAAGCGTAAGCGAAGGCTTATTCCCCATAATATTTCTGAAATAAGTGATGATGAATGAGTCAGGTCCGCAGCTAAAGTTAGTTATATATGCGGCAAAAAGCTGCTTGTGGTTTTTTACAAATCTTGCTGAACGAAGGATTTGCTGACCTGCTGCCCAGTACATGTGCTCAAAGTTTTCCTGATTTTCGCTTGGTAAAAAATCATGGGAAATAATTGTTACGTTTCGGGAGGCAAATTTTTGCGGGATGCCGAGGTTCGCCTCTTTAGCAAAAGCACTGTATGAACGTCCAAAAAGAACCACAGCAAACTCTTCGGGATTGCCTTCCAGTTTCGATAAAATACCTCTTCCGATAGATTTAAATTCTTCAAACATTTCATTAAGCTTAGTTAAGGCAAAATCGAATGCAGCATCGGCATCGCGTTTACTTTTATTCAGCTTGGAGGCTAATTCAACAAATTGTTTTCTAGAAGATTTGTATCCCGTTGAAAAGTTTAATACCGGCGATAGTATCTCTGTTCCATTCAGTTGTTTTTTAAAAGTAGTTCTTAGGTAATAATTTTCGGATTGAACGAATACACATGACTTACTATAAAAATCAAATGAAGGATCGTAAAGCTCTTGAATATGCGGAAGGAAAATATAGTCGGGTTTTTTCTTAAGCAGGTCTTCGAAGAATCCGTGAGCAAGTTCAACAGGAAAACAAAAAGCCGCCTGCTGTTTTTCAATTCCGGATTTTAACGGCTCATCCGCAAGAATAACTTTGAATCCCAAATGAGTGAAAAAATTATAATAAAGCGGATAGTAAGTATTGGTTAAAAAAGATTTTGGAATGCCAATTGTTTTTGCCTCAGGATGTAATTCTTTGGGAAAGATATATTTTTCGAATACAAATTGCTGCCTGAGATTTACCAAATTTTTTTCTTTAATGTTTTTAGATGCGTAGCTCTTTCTATCGTAATATTTATTGCACGCACCGCCGAAAGGAAACTTACGTCCGTTTATTGAAATGATTGAGATGCTGCATTTTCTATCGCACTTTTCTGCACCGCCGGCACAAATTAAATCTTTTCCGTATTCAACTTTTCTATCGATTAATTCATTAAGTGAAAAATCGGATTTTGCAATTAAGTTAAGCTCTATTCTCTTTTTTATTTCGAGAGCAGCCCCAAAGGCGCCCATCAAACCCGGTTCGGGAGGTACGATAATTTCTTTTCCTGTTAAAGCTGCCATTGCAGCCGGAACTGCTTTGTTGTAGCAGACCCCCCCCTGCATAAATATTTTTTTACCGACAGGTCGATTTCCCTTAACCCGGTTTGTGTAATTAAGGCATATCGAATAAACCAATCCTGCAAGAATATTTTCTTTTGATAGACCTTCATGCAGTGCGTTTTTAATATCGCTGCTAATGAATGCCGAGCACTGATCATTAAAGTTAGGCGGTGAATCTGCCTCAAGCGCTAAGTCTCCGATTTGGGTGTAATTAATATTTAGAGATTCCATTGCGGCTTCTTCTAAAAACGAACCTGTTCCGGCAGAGCAGGCTTCATTCATTGCATAATCCGAAGGCACACCGGCAGTAATATAAGTATACTTTGCATCCTGACCGCCGATTTCAAAAATAGTATCTGCTTCACTGTCGAAATAAACGGTTGCATTAGCGTGTGCAATAATTTCATTTACTATTCCATCGGTTTGCGCATGTAAGCCGGAGATATGC
>CAZTDB010000474.1:0-2895 GCA_964612385.1 uncultured Ignavibacteriaceae bacterium | reverse complement strand
GTCAACGGGCAAGTCTTCGTCACCGTCTCCGTAGACCATCTGCTCGCCGTCCCAATTCAATCAAAACAGCCGATAAAAATTAAAATTGGTTAAAATAGTATTAAATTTGCCAGGTTTCATTGATCAATTGTTTAATTGCTTAATTGCTTGACTGTTATAAAAAGCGATGAGGAAAATGGTTTAACTAAATGAAAATCTTATGACGTAACAATTTAACAATTTAACAATGCAACAATTTAACAATGCAACAATGTAAAAATGCAGCAATTTTGAAATATGAAAAAACCCTTAAAAAGATTCGGTCAAAATTATCTCCGTGATCCTAACATTTTACGCAAGATTGCAGGGGAAATTAATCCGCAGCGTGGTGAAAATATAATAGAGATTGGTCCAGGTTACGGAGCTTTAACTAAATTATTGTATGACACTGAAGCTGCTTTAACATTAATAGAAATTGACACGCGCGTAATTCAAGAGTTAAGATCAAAATTTCCTAACGCAGATATAATCCACCGTGACTTCCTTGATGTTGATCTCAAGTCTCTTTTTAATGAACGCAATCAAAAACTTAGGATAGCCGGTAACATACCGTTTAATCTTACCTCCCCTATTCTTTTTAAGATGATTGAAAATGCCGATATAATTAATGATGCTGTTTTGCTTGTTCAATATGAAGTGGCAAAAAGAATGACTGCAATAAAAGGCACAAAAGATTATGGAATTTTATCCGTAATTCTAAATTACTTTACGGATATCAGAATATGCTTTAAAGTCTCGCCCAATGTTTTCTATCCTAAACCTAAGGTATACTCGGCTTTGGTTCATTTATTTTTCAAAGATGATTTGGTCGACCTAAAGGAAAGAAAAATTTTTATACAAATAGTGAAAGCATCTTTCGGCACTAGAAGGAAGACTCTAAAAAATTCATTAAGTAATAGTATATTTGCGGCAGTTGATTTTGAAAATTGCGGAATAGACTTAGCACTGCGTGCCGAACAGCTTGATACAGAAGATTTTAAACGACTTGCTTTATTTGCCATCGCGAAAAGCAATTAAGATAAAATTGACCTTTAATACTCAATATAAGAGTTGCTTTCTCACTAATGAATAAATTTAAATTTCTCGTCTCGAATCTTAAAACATATGATTTTGTAGTTGTTATCTTTTTTATTTTCCTTACAATTTTGAACATCGTTTTCAGGAGCAGACTCGAGTACTGGAAGCTTTTCATACCGCTCAATGTTTTAATCATCTCATTTACATTTATCATCTCTTACCTAACGGCAAATTATAATCGTAGAATCTGGAGAATTATTCATTACTGGTATGTTGCACCACTGATTCTAATTACATTTAAAGAATTGTACTTTATGATTAAGCCTATCCGTCAGCAAGATTTCGATGAACTTTTTATTGCAATAGATAGATGGATTTTTGGAACAGATCCCACTCACTTTTTACATCAGTACTCTTTTCCTCTTTTAACAGAAATACTGCAAATAGTTTATGGTTCGTTTTATTTTCTGCCCATTATTTTGGGGATAGCATTGTTAAGAAAGAACCGGTACTTAGCGCTTGAGTTTGCGATATTCTCGGTTGTGTACGGATTTTTCCTTTCATACATAGGCTACTTTGCTTTACCCGGTGTTGGACCGAGATTTACTCTTCACAACTTCGAAACGATTAACACAGATTTACCGGGATTATGGCTTACTAATTTTTTACGCGAAATCGTAAACACGGGCGAGTCTATTCCGACGGATACTGTTAATCCCGCAGAGTTCGTTCAGCGGGATGTATTTCCGAGCGGGCATACCATGATAACTCTTGTTGTAATGTATCTATCGGTAAAGATGAAAAGCAGATCGAAATATTTTTTTCTGCCTGTTGGAACGCTGCTGATTATTGCCACGGTCTATTTATGGTATCACTACGTAATTGATCTTATCGGCGGAATGGTTTTTATGATATTTTCCGTTTGGTCGGGCAAGCATGTTTTTAACTGGTGGAAAAGATTTAAGAATGAAGAAGAATTTGATTACGCAAAACATTAGATGATAATTGGAATGAAAGAAAAGAAAATAAAAGTTAAGAGAATTTTCGATACCATTGCCAATCGATATGATTTATTAAATCACCTGTTAAGTTTCGGAATTGATAACTATTGGAGAAAGAAAGCCCTCCAACTTTCCGGCTTAAATTCTGAATCAATCCTTTTAGATACAGCATGCGGCACCGGGGATGTTGCAATTCAAGCAAAAAAAATGGGAGTAAAAAAAATTTTCGGAGCCGATTACTCATTAAATATGCTAAAGCTGTTTTGTCAAAAGAGTCCGTGGATAAAGGGGCGCTGCATTCAGATGGTTGCAGAAATGATACCGCTGAAGAAAGAAACTGTTACAAACATTACTGTTGCGTTCGGAGTACGTAACTTTTATAATATTCAAAAAGGATTCGATTGTTTCTATGAAATTCTTAAAGAAGGAGGAAAGGCAACTGTAATAGAATTTAAAATGCCTGAGAATAAAATCTTCCGCTCGCTTTACAAATTTTATTTCAAAAGGATACTGCCCGTAATCGGGGGAATAATTTCCGGTGACAAAGAAGCCTACAAGTACCTGCCGGAATCAGTCGAAGAGTTTGACGAAAAAATTAATCTGCCGGAAATGCTTAAAAACTCTGGCTTCAATAGAATTGAAAGTTATAGTCTCACATTCGGAATAGTGCAGGTTATTATTGCTGTTAAATAAGTATATCTTTAATTGTTACATTCCCAATCACCGCTTAAATAAATATCGTTAATAAAATTCTACTTGAATTAGTTTTGATTAAAATTTGTAGGTCAACTTGTCAAGTTGACCTACGGATACACCGCCTCTATTTAATCTGTTGTTA
>CAZTDB010000473.1:0-2897 GCA_964612385.1 uncultured Ignavibacteriaceae bacterium | reverse complement strand
ATCCTGTGGATGTCTATCTCCTTATCAAATGATTATTATACAACAATCGATTTACCCGTTAAGCTTACCGATTTTCCCGAAGGCTACGCTTCAGGCACTAAGCTGCCGCAAAATATCTCAGTCAAAGTAAAGGGAAAAGGTTGGAAGCTTGTCGGTGTTCAATTAGCCGGTGAACCTGAGTTTATGGTTTCAACAAAAGGCGACAGCGGAAGAAAATATGTTAATCTTCACAGCCATTTATCGGATAATCAGTGGCTGACTTCCGAGCTTGAAATAGTGGATATTTCACCCGATACCCTTTCCTTTTTTGTGGAAAGTATTAAAAGCAAAAAACTAAGTATAGTACCGGCATTAGATGTTAGTTTTAGACCCGGTTATGGAATAGCAACAAATATAAAAATCTCACCCGATTCCACTGTAGTATATGGACCGGGAAGCGTGATTGACCGATTAGAATTTGTTTACACCGAAGTATTGGAAAAACGGGATCTTGATGAAAAAAAATCTGAACGGATACCGCTTTCAATGCTTCCCGGCGTAAGATTCGATAACGCATTTGTAACCATTTTACTTGATGTACAAAAAATAGTTGATAAAGATTTTGACGATCTTACCGTTAATGTACTGGACTTACCCCGCGATAGAGATGTAGTGCTTCTTCCAAATAAAGTTTCGGTAAATGTTCGCGGCGGAATTGATATTTTGGGCAGAATAACAAACGACGATATCAAAGTAAAATTGAATTACAGGGACATAGTACTCGATACGCTTGGAAGCGTTGCCCCTTCAGTTGAGCTTCCCGAAAACACTACCCTCGTTTCGGTTAAACCTAAACAATTGAGATATATAATTAAAAAATATAATTAGAAACAATCCATAATATGTTTATTACTTTTGAAGGAATAGATTTTTGCGGTAAGTCCACGCAGGTGGATAGGCTAAAGAAATTTCTACTCAAACAAAAAAAGAAGGTGGAAGTTATCCGCGAACCCGGCGGAACATTCATCAGCGAAAAAGTTCGAAGTATACTTTTAGACAAAAACCATCACAGCATGTTTGAAGAAACTGAAATTTTATTATTTTCAGCCAGCCGGGCACAGCTTGTAAGAGAAAAAATTAGACCTTATTTGGAAAAAGGATATTATGTAATTTCGGATAGGTTTTATGATTCAACTACCGCATATCAAGGTTACGGCAGAGGAATTTCCCTCGAAGCTGTGAAACAGATAAATAATCTGGCGGTTGGAAATACTATTCCCGATTTAACTTTTTTTATTGATATTCCGTTTGAAGAAGCCGTGATGCGCGGAAGACAAAAATCAAATTCGCAGCTTGACAGAATTGAAGTATCGGGAGAAGAATTTTTTAACAGAGTAAGAGCAGGTTATTTGCAGTTAGCCTTTGAAGAAAAGCGCTTCCGTATAATTGACGGAACATTAAATATTCAAGAAATTCATAACAAGGTGAAAGAAGAAATTATAAAATTAGAGAGCAAGGTATCAGCATGAAAAGACATCATATAAAAAATTTTTTAATCGGCGCTTTGATATTGCTTCTTTTCTCGGGTTTCTTTCCGGGAAAGGACGATCTGTATTTTCAAATATCGAAGAACATCGATTTATTCGCAAAGGTATATAAAGAAATCAGCTTCAATTATGTTGATGACATTAATCCCGAAGAATTTATGCGCGCCGGAATTAGAGGAATGCTTAGTTCGCTCGACCCGTACACAATTTTTGTTGATGAAAACAAGAAGGATGAAATTGAATTAATCACTAACGGTAAATATGGAGGCGTTGGAATTACAATCGGTGTAAGGGGCGATAATGTAACTGTTGTTGAAGTGTTAGACGGTTATTCAGCTCAGAAGCAGGGGATACGGGTCGGTGACGTTCTCATCGAAGCTGCAGGTGTTAATATTTCCCCGGAGAATATTGATGAGATTTCAACCCTGGTTAAAGGTGAACCGGGAACTTCTGTAGAGGTTATAGTTACGCGTAACGAAGCAAGCGACACAATTAAGTTTGATCTGCTTCGCGAAGAAGTGCTGGTTAAAAATATTACTTACTATGGATTTTATCCTCAGAACAGTTCTAACGTTTACATCAAGCTCGCCAATTTCAGCAGGACGGCTGCAGACGAATTGAAAAAAGCTTTACAGGAATTAAAAGCGCAAAAAGAGATTAAGTCTATTATTTTGGATTTACGGGGAAACCCCGGCGGCTTATTAGATGTTGCAGTTGATATCTGCGATAAATTTCTGAAAAAAGATATGCTGATTGTTACCACCAGAGGGAGGGATGCAGCAAGCGAAAGAAAATATTATTCCGTGCAAGAACCGCTGATTGGTAATGCCAATTTAATTGTTTTGGTAAATGAAGGCTCTGCTTCGGCTTCAGAAATTGTAGCGGGTGCAATTCAAGACCATGATCGCGGTTTAATACTCGGCACCAAAACATTTGGAAAGGGATTGGTTCAAACTATTACGCCGCTTAGCTTCAACACTTCATTAAAAATTACAACGGCAAAATATTATACACCGAGCGGCAGATGTATTCAAAAAATAGATTATACAAGGTTGAACAAAGTAATAAGCGATCCCGATTCACTAATTGAATCCTCCTATCAAACGGATAACAAAAGATCTGTTTACAGCGCAGGCGGTATTACTCCCGATTCTATTGTTAGTTTTTCTGTTGAAGGAGAAATAACTAAAGAGCTTTTGGCTAAAGGTGTTTTTTTCAAGTTTGCCGATAATTTTTATTATGCTAATTCATCGAAAGATTTTAATTCTTTTTCCGATGAAAATCTATTATCTGAATTCGAAAAATATTTATCGAAAATAAATTTTGTTTATCGTTCCGAGATCGAGAAACAAGTAGAGAAGCTGATGGCTG
>CAZTDB010000472.1:0-2899 GCA_964612385.1 uncultured Ignavibacteriaceae bacterium | reverse complement strand
GAAGCGTATCTAGAAAGGTCTCATTCTTGATAATTGAAACTTTTCCTTACTAAAAATACCTTTTTAGATACGCCTTATTTATAAGATTAAATTTTCGATTAAAATGCTTCAGCCAGGAGGCCACTTCATTTGCCTGCCGCCAAGTAAATGCATGTGCAAATGATAAACTTCCTGTCCGGCATCTCTTCCGCAATTTAATACAAGTCTAAATCCGGTTTTTGAAATTCCCATTTCCTCAGCAATTTTATTTGTCGCATCAAACATATCTGCAAGTAATGAAGCATGTTCACTTCCTTTAATATCGGTAATAGCCGGTATCTCTATTTTTGGAATTATAAGAATGTGAACCGGCGCTTGCGGATTGATATCCTTAAAGGCAAGAACGGTATCGGATTCGAAAACAATATTAGCCGGAATTTCTTTGCTGATAATTTTCGAAAATATTGTTGTGCCCATAATTATCCTTCCTTTTCTATTCCGTATTTTTTCATTTTGTTATAAAGATGGCTTCTCTGAATATCCAATATTTCAGCCGTTTTACTTATGTTCCAATCGTTAGCTTGAAGCTGCTTTAAAATAAAAATTCTTTCGGCTTTTTCCTTGAATTCCTGGAATGAATTGCTCCCGCCGATGATATCGTCAATAGTTGATTGACCGGATGCAAAGAGGAATTCAATATCGCCTTTCGAGATTTCGCGTTCATCAACCAGGATTATGATTCGTTCAATTACGTTTCTTAATTCCCGAACATTTCCGCTCCACGACAAGCTTTGCAGAAATTTCATAGCATCTTCTAAAAACTTTACCGGAGGCTTTTTATGCCGTGTGACAATATCATTAGCAAAATACTCAACAAGAATTGGAATGTCTTCGCTCCTTTCTTTAAGAGGAGGGATGTGAAGCGGAATTACATTCAAACGGTGAAATAGGTCTTCACGGAAGTTAGCTTTTTCGATTTCTTCTTTTAGATTTTTATTCGTTGCAGCTATTACTCTTACATCCACTTCAATTTTTTTTGCTCCACCTACCCGTTCAATTTTGCCATCTTCAATTGCTCTTAAAACTTTTGCCTGCGCATGTAAGCTCATATCGCCGATTTCGTCTAAGAATATCGTTCCTTTATTTGCCAATTCAAACTTTCCTATCCTCTGCTGTACTGCTCCTGTGAACGATCCTTTTTCATGTCCGAACAGTTCTGACTCAATTAATTCATTCGGGATGGCTGCACAATTTACTTCAACGAATGGTTTATCTTTTCTCGGACTTGCGCTGTGGATAGCTCTTGCAACTAATTCTTTACCGGTTCCGTTATCGCCAGTGATTAAAATTCTTGTATCGATTGGTGCAACCTTTTCAATCGTTTCAATTATCTTTTGAATAGCTTTGCTCTTCCCGAGAATTTTTCCTTCACCGAATAATGATTTTTTTATTTCCTTATTTTCCCGCAGCAGCTTGGTTTGCTCAACTCCGTTTCTAACGCTTATGATCAGTTTTTCCCTGTCTATCGGTTTCTCTAAAAAATCGAATGCACCAAGTTTAGTTGCTTTAATCGCATTTTCAAGGCTGCCATGTGCTGAAATTATTATCACAGATAGATCGAGGTTCTGTTCTTTTATTTTTTTCAATACTTCAAAGCCGCTCATGCCTGGCATTTGAATATCAAGCAGCAAAACTATGAATTGATTTGAAGATAATTTTTCCAAACCGGCTGCAGCATCGGTGGAGTATTCGATAGGATATCCTTCGTACTCAAGTATCATCTTGATACTTTCGCAGATTTCAGATTCATCATCTATTATAAGAATATTGTTCATATATTAAATCTAAAATGAAATAGGGTTGGCATAATTAAAATTTGTGACGGCTGCGCATTTTTATTTCTTTTGATTACTTTCCCAAAAAGATTACCTAACCGGTTTGTGAATAAATCCCGTTCGTCAATTTCCGATTGCACTTTGAATTTCTCCTCAAAAACTTCTACAAAATAACCAATTAAATTACCTAAATCAAAGATGTTAGAAGCATAGGAAAGATATGCGCTTCCGAAGAAATGAGCAAGCTTATCTTTATCGCCGTAATTATTTGGTGGAGAATCAAAAAAAATATAACGCGGCAGATTGTCATTTTTCTTAAGATAAGTCCCGTTATCTGCCGAAATTAATGGATAGTATAAAAGCAGTGTACTCAAAGGCATTTGTATTGGAACTTCCCTGTACGGAACTGTTGTAAATGTTAACGCAAGTAGTGTTTCGGAAAAGTTGGAATCGCAAATTCTTAAAGCAGTATAGAAGACTGAATCAACAGCTTGAAGTTCACCATATTCATTTTTTATGTCGATAAATTTTTCCGAAGCAATAAACTCTGAAATTTCATTCACCGAGCCGGATAATTTGCTTTGCTGGGAGAAGAGATTGTAAGTTAGAATTGACATTATAAGAATGAAACGCACGTTGTATATTCTAATTTCTTTTAATTCCAGTTGAATATATGAAAGAATGACCAGCTTCATCTTTCATAAATAATTTTTCCCGTCTTTAATATTATATTTGTAAAATCTTTATCAACTTCATTTAGGTAAATAAGGTTTATTTTATGCAACCCTATAATTTCCTCAATTCGCTCTAATATTTTTCTTTTTGTTCTAAAATTAACTTTACTAACATTAACAGCTATATCATAATCTGAATTATATGAATAAATGTTTTTCCCTTTAGAACCATAAAGAATAACTCTTTTAGGTTTAAACTCTTCAATAATCAAATCAAGAATCTTATTTAATTTTTTATCATTCATTCCAATAAAGTCTGATAAATTCAAATCAAAAATAATTTATTATTCTGATAAAAAACCGGATGACTAAAATTTGTAATATAAGATTCAAGTTAAATTATGTTTGTAT
>CAZTDB010000471.1:0-2902 GCA_964612385.1 uncultured Ignavibacteriaceae bacterium | reverse complement strand
TCAGTTATGAATGAGGCACCGTATTCTTGTGCCGCTGATTTCGCAGCACCTTCAGGAACACAGGCAATGATTGGTTTTCTCGAACCGATATATTCATAAATTTTACCGGGAAGTATAGATTCATTATGCCGCCATTTACCTAACATCATCCATAACACATCGCTGGATACCAGCTTTCTTACGGCATCCTTATGATCTAAGTAACCGTGATCTTTTACAAATTCTTCGAGCTTTAATTTGCGAATTAATTTTTTGTTTTCTTTACCTAAATACCCAACAAAATGCAATTCGATATTTGAGGTGATATCAGGCTGTTCAATTGATAACTGCTTAAAGGCTTTTAAAAAAAATTGCGGCGTATTATATTCATAAAAGATACCGGAGTAAGTTAATATCATTTTTGAATTATGTTTTTCATCGGCTTTCACCGATTCAAAATCAGCAGGATCAAAGCCGTGGGAAAGGATTGCTATATCGTCAAAAGTGAGGAACTTGTACGTATTTAGTAAATTCTCTTTAATACGCCGGTTTGTAACGGTTATTTTATCCGCGGCTTTTAGCGATTTATACTCCATTTTTTTGTGTAAATAGGAATGAAAAGGAGTGGGATAGAAACCAAGATAACTATTATGCCAAAGATCCCTATAGTCAGAAATCAATGGAATGTTAAATTTTTTTTTAAGCTTAGCAGCTTCTATAAAAGCAGAGAATGGCGGCATTGTTACAAAAATGACATTAAATTTTTCTTCTTCTAAAAGCTTAGATGCAAATTTGAATGCTTTTTTCGACCAGGATTTTTTATTATCCGGGATAAAAAACGTTTGACTAATTCTTTTGAATATTTTTCGAATTAGTTCACCCGGCAGTTTGATAGTACCCAATTTAGCTAATAAGGAGTTCGGGTCTGTAGCAGAAACCCTTACTGTGCGAATTGAAGCAGCCTCCGCCTCCTTCTGTAATGATTCATCGTGAGCAAAATAGGCAGTCATTCCTGTGGTTATCACAGTAGCCTCCCAATTATATTTTTTCATGTATTTCACAAATTTGAAAGTACGCTGAACACCACTTAATCCCATTGGCGGAAAGTAATACGCTATTACAAGAACTTTGAACATAAGCGATTATTGATTTCTGAAAAGTACAATTAAAAAATTGAAATAATTTTAAGTATGATAATTTGGTGCCTCCTTAGTAATAATAACATCATGCGGGTGGCTCTCTTTAAGACCGGACAAAGTGATTTTCATGAACGTAGCTTTGGTTTTCAGTTCCTTTATGTTTTTGACCCCACAATATCCCATCGCAGCACGCAATCCGCCTATTAATTGGTGAATTGTATCTGACAAAGGTCCTTTAAATGGAACTCTTCCTTCTACACCTTCGGGGACTAATTTTGAGATATCATCTTCGACATCCTGAAAATATCTATCTTTACTCCCTCTCTGCATTGCCGAAAGAGAGCCCATCCCTCTATATAATTTAAAACTTCGACCTTCATAAAGAATTTTTTCTCCAGGACTTTCATCAACACCAGCAAAAAGTCCTCCGATCATTACAGAATCTGCTCCCGCAGCAATCGCTTTAGCAACATCACCGGTTTGTTTAATTCCACCATCAGCAATAATAGGTATTCCTGACATTTTTACGGCTCGATATGCATCGGCAATTGCAGTTATTTGAGGTATACCCACGCCAGCTATCACTCGAGTTGTGCATATTGAACCAGGTCCAATGCCAACTTTTATGGCATCTACTTTACAATCTAATAGATCACATGCAGCTTGATAAGTTCCAATATTACCAGCTATTAGCTGAATATATTTAAATTTTTTTCTTACATCCTTGATTGTTCTTATCACTCCTAATGAATGTCCATGAGCTGTATCTATAACAATTACATCAGCTCCGGCTTTAGATAGCATTGAAACTCTATCTATTGTATCAATTGTAACTCCGACAGCTGCTCCAACTCTTAGTCTACCATGCTCGTCTTTACATGCATCCGGATGCTTTTTCTTTTTTTGTATATCCTTAAAAGTGATCAGTCCTTTAAGAATTCCACTTTTATCAACAACGGGTAGTTTTTCTATTTTATAACGCTGAAGAATTTTTTCAGCTTTCTCCAAAGTTGTGCCGACCGGAGCGGTTATTAGATTTTCCTTCGTCATTAATTCATGAACTTTAATCTTTCTATTCGGTTCAAAGCGTAAATCTCGGTTCGTTAAAATACCTACTAATTTTCCATGTTCATCTATCACAGGGATACCCGAAATGCTGTATTTTTTCATTAAATCAAGTGCATTTCCGATTGTAGCATTCGGGGTTAAAGTAACCGGAGCCCTAATCATTCCACTTTCGGATCTTTTGACTTTATCAACCTCTTCACACTGTTTTTCTATATCCATATTCTTATGAAGGATTCCAATTCCCCCTTCACGAGCAATAGCTATTGCCATATTTGCTTCGGTTACAGTATCCATTGCGGCAGAAACAAATGGTATATTCAGCTTAATATCCGGCGTTAATCTAGTAGTAATGTCAGCCTCTCTCGGCAGCACATTTGACTTTCCTGGTACTAAGAGGATATCATCAAAAGTTAATCCTTCGCGAATACTTGATAATTTTTCAGACATTTTCAATTCCTTATTAATATAAAAAAAACCACTTTAAGTGGTCTTAATAACTATTTATTCAAAAGCCGGATATCCCGTTATATCTTCACCTATTATTAGCGTATGCATCTCGTGCGTACCTTCATAGGTTTTTACTGATTCAAGATTAGCAGAATGCCTCATTACAGGGTATTCATCAAGGATTCCATTTGCTCCGAGTATCTCTCTTGAAATTCTGGAAATTTCTAAAGCTTTTTCACAATTATTTCGTTTTGCCATTGATACATGAG
>CAZTDB010000470.1:0-2906 GCA_964612385.1 uncultured Ignavibacteriaceae bacterium | reverse complement strand
AAAGCACCGTATTAGGAATAAACATAATCGACTGTGCGAAAATGATAGGCATTACACCGGCAGTATTAACACGAAGTGGAATATACTGCGTAACACCGCCATAAACTTTTCTTCCTACAACTCTCTTAGCATATTGAACAGGTATTCGCCTCGTACCCTGAGTTACCAAAACAACACCGGCGATAATTAAAACCATAAAAGCTACAATAACAATTTCTATTACAAGACTTCGGGTACCTGCAGCAATTAATCTGTATTCATCAAGAAAGGCAAATGGCAGCCTTGCAATGATACCAATAAAAATGATTAGTGAAATTCCGTTGCCAATTCCTTTATCGGTGATCTGTTCACCCAGCCACATCATGAAAATTGTGCCGGAAGTTAGAATAATAATTGTAGAGAACGTCCAAACAAAACCTTGTACCGCAGCCGGAACTACTGGAAGACCTTGAAGATTCATATTCAACAATCTTACAGTAACACCCCATGCCTGAAGTGCGGAAATAAATACTGTTCCATATCTTGTAAGCTGGGTAATTTTCTTGCGTCCCTCTTCACCTTCCTGCTGCAATTTTTGGAAATAGGGCACAACGGCACCCATCAACTGCAGGATAATTGAAGCCGAGATGTAGGGCATAATTCCAAGTGCAAAGATTGCTGCATTTGAAAACGCTCCTCCTACAAACAAATCGTATAGACCAAAAAGATTATCGGTTGAAGCGTTGCGTGTGCTTTCCGCTAGTAAAACCGAATCGACACCCGGAAGAGTGATATGCGCACCGAGTCTAACTATTGTAAGTAATGCCAGAGTGTAAATAATACGCTGGCGAAGCTCATGAATTTTGAAAATATTTCTGAAGGTATCTGTAAGTTTTGCCATTTAATTCCAGCTTAAATCTTTTTTATTGATCCGCCAGCAGCCTCAATTTTTTCTTTTGCTGATTGGCTGAACGCATTTACTTCAATATTAAGTTTCGTTTTTATTTCGCCATTACCAAGAACTTTAACAAGTTTACGCTTGCTTGTAATTAATCCGGCTTCTTTTAAAGATTCCGGGTTAACAACTTTGTCTTTAAACTTATTAGCAGATTTTTCCAATGAATCAATATTAACAATCTGATATTCGGTTCTAAAAATATTTATAAAACCAAATTTTGGGATTCTCCTCTGCAATGGCATTTGCCCGCCTTCAAACCACGCTCTTTTCTTTGCACCGGCGCGTGATAATTGTCCGTTCATACCTTTTGTTGCGGTTCCGCCATGCCCGGAGCCTTCGCCTCTGCCGATTCTCTTACGGTCCCTTTTTGATCCTTTTGCATATTTTAGATTGCTCAATATATCCATATTAAACCTGTAACCTGAAGTTTATCATTATGTTTACTTTTTCTTTTCGCCCTAACGAAATATTCAGGGCTTTTAATATTCTCAATAATAAATTAGCTTTCGGTTGATTCCTTTTTCGATGAAGCTCTTTTTTTCTTTTCGATATAATCTTCAACAACAACCAGATGACTTACTTTATTAATCATCCCTCTAATCTGAGGGGTATCGTTATGAATTTTTGTCCAGTTTGGTCTGCCTAACCCTAAAGCCTCGATTGTTAACTTTTGTTTTTTAGGTCGATCAATAATGCTTCTTATTTGTGTAATTTTAATCTTTCCCATTATTTCTCCGTTAAACTCACTTCAACAATAACTAAGAAGTGAATAGTTCATTTACTGTTAAGCGTCTTTTTCTTGCCATCTTTCTGGCATCGATTTGATTCAACAAACCGCTTAGTGTTGCTTTAACTTGATTGTGCGGATTAGACGAACCTAATGATTTAGTTAAGACATCGCGGATTCCGGCGGCTTCAAGAACTGCACGAACCGCACCGCCTGCAATCAAGCCGGTACCGGGCGATGCAGGTTTTAACAGAACTTTGCCCGCACCGTACTTTCCGATAATTTCATGAGCTACGGTACCTTTAATTACAGGTACTTTTACAAGGCTTTTCTTTGCATCGTCAATTCCTTTAGAGATTGCATCGGTTACTTCATTTGCCTTTCCAAGTCCAACTCCAACTGTTCCGTTTCCGTTACCAACAACAACAATGGCATTGAAGCTAAAGCGTCGACCGCCTTTTACAACTTTGGCAACGCGGTTTATATGAACCACCTTTTCTTTTAAGCCTTCTATTTCAGTTGATTTTAAAGCTTTCAAATTTTTTCTCTCTTTAAATTCTAATTAATTCAAAAAAAATAATAAAACTATGAAAATTTATTTGCTGCCGGGAGAGGATTCGAACCTCTACAGACGCCTCCAAAGGGCGTAGTCCTGCCATTAGACGACCCGGCAGTAGAATCGGAAAGATTCATCAAAACTTTAACCCTCCTTCACGAGCACCTTCTGCTACAGCTTGAACTCTGCCGTGATATCGAAATCCACCTCGATCAAACACTACATTAGTAATGTTGTTATCGAGCGCTTTTTTTGCAATCAGTGTACCTACTAATTTACCGCGGGAAATTTTTCCTTTTGCGTTTTTAATTTCTTCTTCAATCTCTTTAGATTTCGACGAAGCTGCCGCTAATGTTTTTCCAGTCGAATCGTCAATTAGCTGAGCATAAATATGGTTTAAGCTTCTATACACCGATAACCGCGGACGTTCAGGGGTTCCGGAGATTTTCTTTCTTATTTTTATTTTCGAACGAAATCTCTTGTCTTTATTAGTTTTGATCATTTTCTATCGTCTCTCCAAAAAGATTTATTTACCTGCTGTTTTACCGGCTTTTCTAAGAATTTGTTCATCGGAATATTTAATACCTTTTCCTTTGTAAGGTTCAGGTTTTCTGATAGATCTAATTTTTGATGCAACCATTCCGACAAGCTGCTTATCAATTCCGTTGACAACTATCTGTGTTTGA
>CAZTDB010000469.1:0-2916 GCA_964612385.1 uncultured Ignavibacteriaceae bacterium | reverse complement strand
TTTCGAAGTAAACATAGTCTTCCTGAACGCCTATGACAGAATTGATTTCAAATCCCATCCATACGAATCTGCCTTTGCCGTAAGTACCGTAAACAATGCCTGCACTCTTTTTTACTTCTTCTCTCACCAATCCGTCTTCGAGACGGTAATTATACCAAAAGCTTACTTGTGTTGTTCGGGGATCTAAGACTTTAACGGACATTGGTCTATCCCAGGTAGCAACCTTGAGCGGAAAGCCGGTGGGAATATTTGCCGTAAGCGGAAGTCCGCCTCTTAGAGTATGAATTTTTGTAATATCATCATTTTCAATTTCTTTACTGAATTCAAGCCCAAATACTTGTGATATAAATTCCCATCCCCTCCACTTTCCATCGCCGGAGTATGAGGCGATACCGCTGGTAGTAAAAACACTTCCGCCTCTGTCGATATACTTTTTTAGCTGAGATATTTCTTTATCACTAAGCGATTTCGAACCCGGCAGCACGAGCATTTGATACTTGACATGTCTTCCTAATTCGATATCTTCGTCTGAAATTATATCATAAAGCAGCTTTGAATTGTCAAGAAATTTTTTCCATGTCGTTATGTTATCGTTTAACCATGTGCTGCCTGCAGGAAACATATTCTCGGTATATTTTGAATAAAGAATCCCGATGGTTGGCTCGCCGCCCTCAACAACACTCTTAACAACGCTGGAACTCGGAACCAGGTCCAAAGGGTTAAACTTGCCAAAGATACCGCGCAGAACAAATAGATAAACCAAGATAGCGCCTGCAAGAATGATCATGCCAGATACGAATATCGTAAAATGACTTACACTGCTCCTAAAAGGAGTTCTGTCTCTTTGGACGCCCATTCGATTGTTTACCGCCACTTTAGTGCTCCTGATTGTTTATCTTCTTTAGCCGGTACATAGCCTTCAGAAGTATATTTAAAGAATTTAGTTTCGCCAGTTTTTCCTCTAGGTTGTGAAGGAACGAAACCTGGACCTTGGTAAGCTTGCGGCCTTGTATAGCCGGATTCACCAGGCTGCCTGGGTTGAGAAAATTGCCTGCCGCGAGCATATACAGGAGCCGGACGCCCTTGCTCAGGTACAAAAATCGGCTGTCTCTCAGGTGGATACCCAGCCGGTGCAGGCTGCGGTTCATAATATGCAGGCTGCGGTTCATATCCTCTTGCCGGAGCTTCAGCAGGTGTAACAAGCTCTGCTCTAACCGTTGCCGGTTGAATAGCAGGTACTTCCGCTCCTCTTCTCTCCCTTATTTTATAAAGGATGTAAGCTCCGATTGCTAAGAAAAAAGTACTGATTGTTGCAACCAGAATAATCGTTGATAATATCGGAATTAGTTCCATGAGAACCTCTCAGTTTATATTTATTATTAATTAAAAATTTATACCTTTGCCGTACCCATTCGCTGTAATTTTCCCCATGTCATTTTTATTCCCACAAATTCTTCAATGGTCGACATTGCCTTACAGATATCGATTACGAGAATAAAGAACATCCTGTAAATTATAGCATAACCAACTAACCTAAACTCTTCTTTTTCTACTGCAACGCAATAGAGTGCGGTAATTAAGTCAAGCAATGCTAAACCAGCCCACCAGAAAAAGAGGAGCTGTGTAAAGCCAAATGCAAGCGCCGCAGTTATAAAGAAAAGATTTGCCGCTATGTTCATCGTGGGCCAAATCAATACTTCATAGAACATTGTCCACAGTATAAACGTATCGCCGAAATTAATTGTAGGGTTAACCAGCAAGTTCTTATGCTTCCTGATTGACTGAAGAATACCTCTTGTCCATCGATAACGCTGCTTCAATAATTCTTGCAGTTTTGCAGGAGCTTCTGTCCACGAAATCGAATTAGGTTCATAATATATCTTCCAGCCGTTTGCAAGTATCTTTAGTGTTAAGTCGGCATCTTCTGCAAATGTATCGCTTGAATAAAAACCGGCTTCTTCGACCGCTTTTCTTCTGAATAAGCCTATTGGACCTGGAATTATGTTAACCATTCTTACATAGCTTTGTGCACTGCGAGCCATATTTAAACCTTCGATGTATTCAAGTGCCTGCAAATCCGTTAAGAATTTTTTTCTATTTAGGACTTTTACGTTTCCGGCTACGGCACCGATTTCGGGATTAGCAAAATGCCTTACAGCTACTCTGATCGAATCGGGTGATAGTTGTGAATCGCCATCCATACAAAGAACAAATTCTGCATTGGAGTATCTAATACCCGCGTTTAATGCTCGTGCTTTTCCCTGGTTAGGTTTATTAATTAAAGAAACTTTCACATCACTATACTTCCCCTTCTGATAACCAACTAACTTTTCAGCTACATCTTTAGTATTATCTTTTGAACCGTCGTTCACTATAATGATTTCATAATTAGAGTAATTAAGTTTCAGTAAAGATCCTACTGAATCTGCCACAACCTTTTCTTCGTTGTAAACAGGAACAATAATCGATACGAAAGGATAATATCCATTCACAGCTTTAAATGTATATTCATTAATGTACAAATACGCCAATACAAGTATGGCAAAATATCTAACCAGCAAAACAAAAAGGAATATTACCAGAGCCACTATTACGGCATACTCAAGCAAAGATTCAAACGATAACACAGTATGCGGAAGTGTGTAGGCAATAATTAATATTAGAATAAGTGAAATCATGCCGCTGACTAAAATTCGCTTGATAAGCTTTGATTCCATATTCTCAACAGGCGGCAGCGGCTCGTAGTTATCTAAAATGAGCGTAGATTTCTTTGTTTTTTGATCAGTTTTCATATCGATAAATCTTTGTTTTTTGCTAATAAACTCAATTTTGATGCCACCTTGAAATAATCCAAATACAGTGTTTTATTTCACTATTCTTGTTTTATCATAAGATAAAATTTTTCGATGTATCATA
>CAZTDB010000468.1:0-2920 GCA_964612385.1 uncultured Ignavibacteriaceae bacterium | reverse complement strand
CTTGGAAAGTAATAAAAATTATGAAAAGATTTAAATAGTAAAAGAAATGCGGTAGGCGAATTGAACGCAAGTGTTTCTTTTACTTTTTTTATTCCCACCAAACATGGGAGGGGTAAAAGCCATATAAAATTATTTATCGTATCGCTTACTCAAAACCTTTAAATTTTTTCTTCTGTCTATGTCCGTAAGAACAGATGTTTTAATACTAACCAATAAACCGGCAGCATCTTTAATCGTTACGACGTGAAATAATAACAAAATTTTTGTTGTCTCTATTCTATATAATAGCACTAAAAATGCTGTTCTCGGAAAACTTTTAAAAATTTTTTGACGAATTCACTCAAATGAACAGTAATTGTTGATTTTTTAATAATTTTATTAAGAATAACAGTGAAAAATGAGAGTTCATGAAAGCAATGTTTAGACGTAAAAGCAAAAACACTCAGGCTTAGCCGAAAGAAGGAAAGGCGGCAGTGCTGCCGATAGGGGATTATATAATATTTTTGATTATTTATTGTAGGTCAACTTGACAAGTTGACCTACGTAAGTATTACTTCAACAATGTCATTTTGTTCTTAAATAATTTATCTCCCGCTTGCAGAGTGTAAATGTATGTGCCGCTTGAAAGATGCTCTGCATTAAAAACAACGCTGTGATATCCTGCGGATTTAACTTCGTCATTTATTAACACAGATACTTCCTCACCCAATAAATTATAAACTCTTAGGTTTACCGGTGAAGGTTCTGCAAGCTGAAATGAAATTGTAGTGGAAGGGTTGAAGGGATTGGGGTAATTCTGTGAAAGTGAAAACTCCATCGGAATTACAACGTTAACTTCAACTTCTTTTGAATATTCAAAGCTGCCGTCAAAATCTATTTGCTTCAAACGGTATGTATATTTCCCGGGAGTTAGATCGGAATCTGTATAAGTATAATGATTCTTTTCAGTAGATGTTCCTGCACCGGGGACAAAACCAATAGCGGCATATCCACCGCTAGCTGCTTTCCTTTCGATTTCAAACATCTTGTTATTTAATTCAGATGCCGTTGTCCATTCTAATACTACCACTCCCTTGTTTGCTGCGGCAGTGAATGATGTTAATTCTACGGGCAGGGGTGCTTCACCCCATGAAGTAGCTACTCTTATCCCATCAATTATTACATCATAGTCTCTTGAACCTTGACGAAGCGAAACCGCATTGACAATAATATCTGAACCGGTAGGATCCGGTACCGTTGCATCGGGTACAGCCGGCTCGGATTCAGTTAATGGAGGATTTACAAAGAGATGAATCAAATCGTTTGCATCACCCGGGATGTATTCATATTTCAAAACAATCAGGTAAGTCTCGTTGTAGTTCCTGGTGGTTGCGTCCCAATTAATATTAGTGGTACTGGCTTTACTGATGCCAAAGTTGAAGCCTGCGCCATCGGTTCGCAGCATTACTCTTCCTCTCAATATTGCTGCGACAGGATCTTCTCTGAAATGGAAGAAATAGTCAACTTGAGAACCGACTGAAGCAACCTGAACAAGAAAAGAACAATAAACATTTGAAACACTGTCGATATTAAAAGTAGTGGTTAGGTCTTCAAGTGAAACTAACGAAGCCGAACCGATTACTCTGGCGGAATTGCCAATTCCGGAAGACGGATAACCCGGATATGACAAACTGTTTTCTACAATCATTACAGGATTTACTCCCGCTTGACTGTGAGCAACCCAACCATGCGTATTTAAACTATCGCCTGCAGGATAGTCAAAATTTTCTTCAAAATTCGGCTGGGCTGATAATTGTCCGCTCATTAAAACCAAGCTGACAACGAAGAACAAGGCAGAAAATGTTTTTTTCATATAGTCTCCTTCTCATAAAAATGAGATTTTGTTTATGGATGTTATTTAATTAACAGAGAAAAAGATTTATCTGGTTAAAATCATTTTTTTTGATACTATTCCTTCAACGGTTTTTAATACATAGAAATATATTCCGCTCGCTAAATCATCGGAATGAAATTTAATCCCGTAGCTTCCGGTTGCTTTATATTCATCAACTAATGTTTTTATTTTTCTTCCTAATATGTCGTAAATGGTCAAATTCACGCTACCTGCTTGTGAAATCGAGTATTCAATAGTCGTAGAAGGATTAAAAGGGTTTGGATAATTCTGCTTCAGATCAAAATGAATTCTTGCTGCTTGATTTTCAAAATTGTAAGAGACAGGTTCTTCAGGGAATGTCATAGTAATTGCATCCGCTAACTTCATCCAATTTGTTTTTGAATCCCTCAGCTTTGGATAGGCTTGCTCAATGTGCAAGAATCTCCCCGTTGTTGACGGCGGATTTAGTGTACATGGGTTGACGCTGCCGTTTATTAATCTTCCCTGCGTATTTGTAGTCGCAAGTAATTTCGTCCACGAAAGGTCAATATGACCGATTTTAAAAGTTAAGCTGTTATCAATTGTAAGAAGATTATCTCTCAGCTCGGTCAGATAATCTATTGGGGGAGTTAATTGCGTACCGTTGCTCATTATCAGATCCGGATCGCTCGAACCTTTTGAAAAACCATGCGGTTGGATAACAATTATATTTTCAATAGCCGTTAATAAAACCGCTGTAGTTTTCTGAAATGTTCCGTCGATGTTATGTGCCTGATCGGATTTTCTGTACTTCTGAGCAGTGCTGCTGCAAGCCGTGGTTGTTCCCGAGCAGCTTGAAAATTCAGAGCTGTTGCATCTATGTGTTCCGCTTATAATCAAAGCTCTTGCACAGGAGGTTACAAAAATCGAAAGACTCTGCTTGCCGGTGTTTCTGTCGTATAAAGGGTGCGGCGCTTCAATAATCAGTCTTTGTCTTTTTGCTTCGGGATTGTAGATAAACATACCCCAAAAGTTTATTGAAGATTGAGTCTTCTCTAATAAGTATAG
>CAZTDB010000467.1:0-2922 GCA_964612385.1 uncultured Ignavibacteriaceae bacterium | reverse complement strand
AACTATTTGAAATTGACTTTTTATTTCACCGGGACTGTAATATGCATTCACACTGGTTGCAATTTGATCGTCATAGACTAATCTTTTATATAAACGTGAAGTTTTCCCTGCAGCAAGAACATCGCTTACAAGATCGAGATCAGATAATTCTTTATTACCCCATTCAGGTATATTCCATACTTTATAAATTCTTGCTTGTGGAACTCTGTCCTGCGCAAATTGTCTTTTTGTGCCCATCATTTTAGCAACCCATACTTCATGCTTTGTAATAGGAGGACCGGGGAAAATGTCGCCAAAGTATTTTTCAACTTTAGCTTTTACTTCTTCAGGATTAACGTCTCCGGCTATCACTAAAATAGCATTTGCTGCACCATAATAAGTTTTGAACCATTCATGAACATCTTCCAAACTGGCAGCATCCAGGTCTTCCATCGAGCCGATTACAGTCCAGGAGTACGGATGTTCGTTTGGATGAGTATTTGCAGTAATCAGTTCGTAAGCTTTAGCATAAGGCTGATTTTCACCCTGGCGCTTTTCATTTTGAACAACACCTCTTTGTTCATCTAACTTTTCCTGGTTTACGGCGCCTAACAAATGTCCCATTCTGTCAGATTCCATCCAAAGAGCGAGGTCTAATGCAGAGGTTGGAACATTCTGGAAATAATTCGTCCTATCATTATTAGTAGTTCCGTTCAAATCTGTTGCCCCGACTCTTTCAAGCGCCTGGAAGTAGTCGTCGTCAAAGTTTTCGCTGCCGTTAAACATCAGATGTTCGAACAAATGAGCGAAGCCGGTTTTCCCCGGTTTTTCGTTTTTTGAACCGACATGATACCACACATTAACCGCAACTATCGGTGCTTTATGATCTTCATGGATAATCAAAGTTAATCCATTATCAAGCACATATTTTTGATACGGTATATCTATATCGCTAACTTTTTGTGCTGTCAGGTTCAGCGATATGAAAGAAAATAGTAGAACTGTTAGAAAAAAGATTTTAGACTTCATGAGCACTCCTTTAATTTTTTAGACTGCCTAAAAATAGTGAAGAATTAGGAATGAATGGCAAATTTTTATGATATTCGGACATATAGTAATTTAAAAGGTGATAAAAGAATAAAAGTTTTTTAAGAAAGGTAAACCGGATGAGTCTAACACAATTAAGAAGAGAATTACAGCTAATATCGAGCAAGGAACATGCAAAAATACTTGCAAGATTTTTTTAGACCGGACCCGGAGAATACGGCGAGGGGGATGTTTTCATCGGCATTAAAGTACCACCTTTAAGAGCAACTGCAAAGAAGTATTTGTCACTCGGGTTTGAAGATATTCAAACATTGTTAGATTCTGAAATTCATGAAGAACGCTTGGCTGCACTTATGATACTAACTCTCCGTTTTCCTAAAGCAGACGAAGCCGAAAAAGAAGCGATTATAAATATTTATCTTAAAAACACAAAAAGAATTAATAATTGGGACTTGGTTGATTTATCTGCCGATAGAATTTTAGGCGCATACTTGTTTGATAAAGAAAAAAATATGCCTGAAAAACTTGCGCTTTCAGACAATCTTTGGGAAAGAAGAATTGCGGTAATGTCAACATTTCATTTCATAAAAAATAATCAGTTTGATTATACACTAAAAATTTGCCGGCTTCTTATCAATGATGACCATGATTTAATTCATAAAGCAGTTGGTTGGATGCTTCGTGAAATAGGCAAGCGTAATTTAGAAACGGAAGAAAAATTCCTTCGCATGCACTATAAAAAAATGCCGCGAACCATGCTTCGCTATGCAATTGAAAGATTTCCCGAAAAGAAGAGATTGGCTTATTTGAAGGGAAACTTTTAGCTTCTTTCAAAGAAATTTTCTAAATACTCTATTGATTCACAACCGATGAATATCTAATTTTCACCCGCATTTGAAACTAAACAGCAACTAAAAATAAATACCGCAATTGAAATACCCTTCACATAATCTGGTATATCTATTTATTAAATACATCTCTATCAAGTCATTCACTCATTCTTTCAAGAACATTAAGGAGCCCTTATGGTAACATTCGAATTCTTAGATTGGATGTGGGTAGTTTTTTTCATTTTAATAATGACAGGCGCCGGAATTTTATTTTACCGCCTTGGAAAACGTTCCGAGTCCGACTTCTTTTTAGCCGGTCGAGGTTTACCCTGGTGGCTGCCGGCAACTTCAGTATATGCCACACACACCGCAACCGACACACCGATGTGGGTAACAGGCGTTATTTACCGTTATGGTTTTGCAGGCATCTGGTATACATTCTTTTCAGCCTGGTGTGCTATAAGCGCTTTTGTTTCTACAAGAATTTTTAGGAGATCATTAGCTTATACCCAAGCTGAATGGAATACACTGCGGTTCGGTGGAGTCGGCGCCGAAATGCTTCGCGGCTGGATTTCTGGCTGGCAGGTTTTTATGAATATGTTCATCCTCGGCTGGGTTGGGATGGCGATGGGCAAGCTCTGCAACTATCTTTTTGGATGGGAACTATGGGTTGGCTTAATCATCTTTTCTTCAATCTGTGCTATTTATGTACTTGCAGCCGGTTACTGGGGTGTAATAATGGCTGATTTTCAACAGGGTGTTATTGCTTTTGCCATTATTATTATCGTTTCTGTTTGGGGTATAATGGCAGCCGGCGGTCCTGGCGAAATTATATCAAAGCTTGATGCAATGGGTGAATCCTGGAGATTGAATCCCTTTGCATTTACCGGATGGTTCACCGGTGATTTTCCCGTTGTGTGGTTTATTACAATGCTTGTTATTGCCGTACTTGGCGGCTTTGGTATGGGAACAAGTATCGATTGGTACGCCGAGGCTCAAAGGATTCAAAGCGCAAAAACAGTACGCGATGCAAGCTACAGCATTTGGTGGGGAACAGCACTTGTAC
>CAZTDB010000466.1:0-2922 GCA_964612385.1 uncultured Ignavibacteriaceae bacterium | reverse complement strand
GCTTTCCGAAGGATCTAGGGATAGCCACAAAAAAGGCTATTATTAGGGCTAAAGCTCCCTTGGTTTTGTAGGCTAGTTCGTCCGTTCGCTGAAGCGAACGGTAAGTGAGGGAAAGAAAATTACATATTATTACTTACACTGAAGGTAATGTTTCAACTCATGTTATAATGAAGTTATCTATATTGAATGTAAGTTTTAGTTTAACTACCCACTATGATCGACATAGATCCAAAATTTTATTTTGAATTTATCCCGCCACTTATAATATTTAGAACAGAATTTTCACGAATATATCTTATTCTTGACATCATTAAATCGTACAAAAAAATAATATGTTGATAATCGCCTCGTTTTTTGCCGCCGTACTACCTATGTTATTTTATCTTCTGTTGATATGGAAGTTCGATAGCTATGACCGTGAACCGTTTGGGTTAGTGCTGCAAAATTATTTGTGGGGTGCGTTTGGTGCCATAATATTGACTTTGGCGGCAAGCACTTCACTTTCAACGATATTATCTTTTTTGGTCGAAGATAGCGTTGTTCGCGGGCATGCCGAAACTATTCTTATTGCACCTTTTGTCGAGGAGATAACAAAAGGGATGTTTCTTTTCGTCACAGTATCAAATAAAAAGTTTGATAATATAACCGACGGTATTGTATACGGAGGCGCTATCGGACTTGGTTTTGGCATGACGGAAAATTTCCTTTACTTCATTTCTTACGGAACCACATTATCCAATTGGATTCTTTTGGTTATAATAAGAACATTATTTTCAGCGGTTATGCACTGCGTCGCCACAGCAACATTCGGTGCATTTTTAGGTTATGCAAAATTTACAAGCGGTATTTTGAAAATTTTACTTCCTCTATTAGGAATGTCTATAGCGATGTTCATTCATTTTGCATGGAATGCAAGCGTAAGCTTTGAATCAACCGCAATGCTTGGATTTGTTTTTATGATATTTACAGTTGCAATCTTTATCGTCGTTTTTTCCGTTTCGCTGATGAGCGAACGCAAGATAATTTTCAGGGAGCTTTTTGAAGAAAGTGAAGAAGGATTAATTCCGTTTGAGCATCTTCCGTTTTTAAATTCTTCCAGAAGAAACAGCTTTGGATGGGTTGATGAAAATATAAGGAAACTCTATATTAGAGCGGCAATTACATTAGCATTCAGAAAAATGCAGTATAAAACTTCAATGGGGTTCAATCGTTCATACTATCAAAAGGAAGTGGACTATTACCGAAATTATATTCAAAGCTTGTTAGCAATCGCCCGGTAAAAATAAAAAATGAAATCAAATTTTTGTATCTATCTCCTCACTCTGCATCCAGTATTTAACAAAGAAACAATTCCTATTTTTGATTCATTCGATTTAAATAATTCTCATTTGCTTTATACCTCGCTGCTTCTTAATCATAACGAACTTCTGGAAAAGGCAGCTCACAACTACAAAATTGTTTATTGTTTCGATGAATCGGACAGAGATTTCATTCCTGCTGAATTGTGCGGCATTGAGGCAGAAATAATTTTTGGCAGCTATGATCATTCACTATTCCCTTTTAATATTTTAAATGAAAAATACTTTTCACATTCCGGCAACAATATCATTATACTTTCAAATTCCATCGGCTACCGGCATGAAGATATTGAAAAAGCTATGTGCTTATTGGGAATGGAAGATGAAGTTTTGATAATAGGTAAATCAAATGATGGAACAGTGGCATTAATAGGCTTTAATAGCTTTAATCCTCATCTATTTTCGCAATTAAATTTAATTAAATTGAGTTACGATAATTTTTTGGCGAGGGCATGCAGATTTGATAATTTTATTTACTTACTTGACCGAAATTTTTTAACTATAGATTCAATTAAGGATTTTAAGGATTTATACAGTGAACTTTCTAAGAAAGAAAGCATTGCATATTGCAGTCAAAACATGCACGAAAAGTTTACACATCTATTTATTGAGTATAAGGAAATTTTAAAATGAAACCGGTAGGAATTTTTGGCGGAACATTCGATCCTATACATAACGGACATTTGATTACAACGCAATTTGTAAAAGAAATGCGGAATCTCGACAAGATAATTTTCATCCCTTCGTACATTTCACCGCACAAAACGCACTTTACGCATTCGGATGCCGGGCATCGACTGAATATGCTGAAACTCGCAATTGAAGACCATCCATATTTCGAAATTTCCGAAATTGAAATTAATAACGAAACCGTATCGTACACTGTATTTACTCTGAAAAAATTGAAAGAGAAATATGATGAGATCGAACTAATAATTGGCTATGATAATTTAATGAAGTTTCACCTATGGAAAGAACCTGAAGAGATACTTAAACTGGCAAATCTTGTTGTATTAAATCGAATGAGCGATTCGCCTCAAGCTCCAAGAACATCTTTTTTCGATGAAGCTATTTTTCTTGACACACCCATAATTCAGATCGGCGGCGTTAATATAAGACAGAGAGTTAAATCAGGAATGCCGATAAATTATCTTGTCCCGCAGAAGGTTATGGAATATATTTATAAACACAAATTATACAAGGACTAAAAGTGAAAATATTGGTAACCGGAGGTGCCGGTTTTATCGGTTCGCATGTTTGCGACGCATATATCGCCAAGGGTCATGAAGTTGTAGTAGTAGACGATTTATCTTCCGGATTTGAAAAAAATATAAATCCTAAAGCCAAATTCGTTAAAGCTGATATTCGGGATTCTTCCCTAAAAGATTTATTTATAAAAGAAAAATTTGATGTAGTAAATCATCATGCTGCTCAGATGGATGTACGTCGTTCGGTTAACGATCCTCTTTTTGATGCTGACACTAATATTCTCGGCACCTTAAATCTTCTTCAAAATTGTATCACCACAGGAGTTAAGAAGTTTATTTTTGCATCAACCGGCGGG
>CAZTDB010000465.1:0-2927 GCA_964612385.1 uncultured Ignavibacteriaceae bacterium | reverse complement strand
CTTTTCTATGCACGCATACTTTTTTCATTTTACCATTAATATCATGCTCTTCAACTTTAGCAATATTATGACAAACATCATAAACTAATTTAAAACCAAGTTCTGATTCCTTCATTCCAAATGTTTTCATCAGACTTTTTTTGGCAAGATGCATAATTACCTGCCTGTTATTCCATGCAAAATTTGCCGCGGCTTGCATTGCTGAAAGATATTCCTGTCCTTCCTTTGAATTAATCGGCGCGCAAGCTAATTGTTTATCCGGTAATTTGAAGCCATACTTTTCAGAAGCTTTCACAAGGATTTTTAGATAATCATCACAAACTTGATAGCCGAGACCCCGCGAGCCGGTATGAATTAAAATCACAAGCTGTCCATTGAATAATCCGAAAGCCTCAGCCGTTTTCCCGTCGTAAATTTCATCAACTACGTCAACTTCAAGAAAATGATTGCCCGAGCCGAGTGTTCCTACCTGATCGGCTCCCCTTTCAATTGCTCTGCTGCTTACTACATCGACATTGGCATTTCGAAGCGTTCCGCTTTCTTCAGTAAATTCAACATCGGATGGATTGCCCAAATCGTTTTCCAACGCCCAAACCGATCCTTTTTTAAGAACTTCTTTCATTTCATTTGGAGATAATTTTTTAATAGCCCCGCTGGCACCTACACCCGTAGGTACATTTTCAAAAAGATTCGAGATCAATTGCTCAATCTTATTTTCAACCGATTTATACTCTAATGAAGTGACGGCGAGACGTACGCCGCAATTTATATCGTAGCCAACACCGCCGGGTGAAATTACTCCCTCCTCAAGATCCATTGCTGCAACACCTCCGATCGGAAATCCATAGCCCCAATGTATGTCCGGCATTGCAAGACTGAACTTTTGTATGCCGGGAAGATGAGCAACATTCATTACCTGCTTTAGTGCTTCATCATTTCTTAAGCCGCGCTCGATCATTTTTTCGGAAATGTAAATTCTTCCCGGGACATGCATATTTCCCGAAGCCGGAATATCCCAAACATTTTCCCGAATTTTTATTAATTCAATCCCGTCAATTTTCATAATCGCCTCCAGCTTAAATTTTTATATATCAAAAACAATTCGTGTTGTAAAGCCATTGTTTGATTCTATGATTTTCATCTGATGAAATGTAACTGCTTTTATTTCGTGTTTCAATATATGCTTTTGCTCAATGTAATGTTCGCCATCTGCTTCTGCGAATAATTTGTATCCGTCGGAAGCTCGTTCAATTTTTAATGTACGAACATCAACAATTATCCATCTTTCGGTTTGAAAATAAAAATTAATTTCATCAAGAAATTTTACAAGTAATTCTTCCAAAGAAGATTCTTGAAGGTAAAATTGTTTGACCGATATTGCATCAGTCTGGAAAGGTTCAACGAGTACGTCCTTCATACCATAAGCAGCCGCCGTAAATAATTCTTCCACAGACTCTGCAATTACTTCTATCGCTTCATCGGCTGTATGGTCGATTATATTAACCTTCCAGGTCATAATTTAATTGTTATAAAAAAGAATTATTGAATAGAGCTTGTCATTAACTCACGTTACTCAGAACGCTTGGAATATTGTCCAACCCGAAGAGTTCTTCCAAGTTCCTTCGGATTTTGGAAAGAACTCCTTAGGAGGAGTAGTGGAATGTTGGAATTTTATTTTATAACATTTTTCCATTATTCCACTATTCCATTATTCCCAAAAGTGCGTAACATGAGTTATTCTGTTTAAAACTTTTATTTTGTGTCCTTGCTTAAAGGAATTATTTTTCACACTTAGAATAAAGAACGTAAGACATTTATTTTATTGTTTAATACAATTTAACAATGCCTCAAACCAAATATCAATAATATCGTGAATTCTTTTTAGTCAAAATGAAGCATCTTCCGGAACATCAAAAGGGAATAATTGCGATCCTTATTGCCGCTGTTTTATGGAGCACAGGCGGATTATTTATAAAGCTAATCTCGTTAAATGCTATGCAGCTATCGTTCTTTCGCTCGCTGTTTGCTGCCGTTGTCTTTGCAGTTTTATTTCGTAAGCAGATATTTTACACAAACTTGATGACCTTCATAAATGCCCTTTTCTATTCGGCAGTTTTAATTCTATTTGTAATGGCTACAAAAACAACAACTGCTGCCAATGCAATTTATTTGCAGTACACTGCTCCGATTTACGTTTTAATATTCGAACCAATAATAAACAAAACCAAATTTGAAAAGATAAACGTTTTAACTATCGTCGTATGTTTTGGAGGTATGCTTCTTTTCTTTATCGGTGAACTCTCTCCCGGTCATCTTGAAGGAAATATTTTAGCGCTTTTATCGGGTGCAGCCTTTGCCGCCTTTTTAATTGGAATGCGTAAGAATAAACATGAACATCAGCTTAGCGGAATATTTTACGGAAACATTCTTGTGGCGGTTTTTAGTTTTCCCTTCTTATTTGAAATGGAATTTCTTTCATTAAGTAATCTTTGGATGGTTGCCTTTCTTGGAATTTTTCAGATAGGTGCTGCTTATGCAATATTCAGCTATGGTTTAAAGCGTGTTTATGCTATCGAAGCCTCGTTAATGTCAATGATTGAACCGGTACTGAATCCTGTATGGGTGCTTATCGGGTACGTCGAAATCCCATCAATTGGCGCCGTTGCAGGAGGGATAATAATTATAACTGCAATAGGAGTTAGAGCGTTTATTATTGAATCGAAGTTTGGCACATTGTAAGTTAATCCAAACGCTTTGATATTCAAACCTTCGATACTATGCAATGCAAAATGATTTAAATAAACGGGGGTTGCTTATTGAATATGTAACTCAACTTTAAAAGTTGAGCGATGGTTCTAAATTATTATAAGTCATATATTTTTTAAGTAGTTAAGCACGCTCAGATAATTATCATTATTTATAAATCC
>CAZTDB010000464.1:0-2948 GCA_964612385.1 uncultured Ignavibacteriaceae bacterium | reverse complement strand
ATAAGGAGATTTCGATGAAGTCTTTTAACCTAATTTTTATGTTTTTAATTTTTGCCGGATTGACTTTAAATCTATATGGACAAATAGGTGCGCAAACAAATAAATCCGGTACAACCGCGGCGCAATTCTTAAAGATAGGCGTGGGTCCTCGTGCAATAGGTATGGGCGGCGCTTTTACAGCAGTGGCAGATGATATCAACTCATTGTATTGGAATCCAGCCGGACTCTCAAGAATGTATTCACGCGAGGCTTATTTTAATCACGTTGATTGGATTACCGACGTAGGCTTAGATTATGCGGGTTTCGGAATGGATATTTCAGGAGTCGGGACTCTTGGCGCATTCGTCTCCGTGCTTTCTATGGAAGATATGTTAGTTAGAACATTGGAAAGACCCGAAGGAACAGGTGAATATTTTTCTGCGGGAGCTTTAATGATCGGAATCTCCTATGCAAGAAATTTGACAGAAGAATTTTCGATTGGTATTAACGCAAAATATATTAATGAATATATCTGGAATGAATCGGCTTCGGCAATTGCATTCGACGTCGGAACATTGTATACAATTCCATTTCTGAATAAATTCAGTCTTGGTGCCAGCATTTCTAACTTTGGACCTAAAATGCAGCTTGAAGGAAGAGATATACTAGTAATAACACACACCGGTTCAGGGGATGCAAATATAATTAATACATTGCTGCAGTTAGATAAATTCGAACTTCCGCTCCTTTTCAGATTTGGAGTAGCGGTAGACGTCCTGCAGACACCGGATTACCGGCTAACTGCTGCGGTTGATGCGGTTCATCCAAATGATAACAACGAATACGTGAATGCCGGTTTCGAATATACATGGAATGATATTTTTTCTGTAAGAGGAGGTTATAAATCCTTATTCGAAAATGAGGGTGAGCAGGGCTTAACTTTAGGCTTCGGATTGAACTACAGAATTATCGGTTCGGTTAAAGTGAAAGTCGATTATGCTTACCAGGATTTTGGGAGATTAAAGAACGTCCAGTACTTCTCGATAGGTGTTCGTTTCTAACTAAAATCGGTCAAAATTCAAGCCGTGGGATTTTCAATTTCACGGCTTTTTTTGTGTAAAATGAAGACTTTTTCGAGCAAAATAAGCTGATTATTATAAAAAACCGCGAATTTCATTTTCTTGACTTTCAGGGTGCATATCTATATCTTTTTGCCCTATTTATTCACAATTATGAGTGAGATTTCATGCCCGATACTTCCGATTTTCGAAATGGATTAATCATCAAATTTAGAAATGATTTGTATTCTATAGTTGGATTTCAACACGTAAAACCAGGCAAAGGGGGAGCTTTTGTTAGGTCCACTCTTAAAAATTTGAAAACAGGAAAGGTTTTAGACAATACTTTCAGAGCCGGTGAAAGCATCGAGATCGTTCGTGTAGAACGGAAAAAATATCAATACCTTTACCGTGAACGAGACTTTTTAGTTTGCATGGATAACGAAACCTTTGAGCAGCTTAATGTGCCGATTTCCTATTTTGGCGAAGGTGTTGCTTATCTTAAAGAAAGTGGAGATGTTGAAATTCTTTTTAACGGCAGTGAAATAATAAATGTTGAAATTCCGATCTTTGTTACTCTTAAGGTAGTTGAAACAGAACCCGGCTTTAAGGGTGATACCGCAACAGGTGCAAATAAACCGGCAAAAGTTGAAACGGGTGCGATGATAAATGTACCTCTTTTTATAAATGAAGACGATTATTTGAAAGTTGACACACGAACCGGAGAATACGTCGAGAGAGTAAAATCTTAATAGCAGGTAAAATTAATGGATTTAAATCTGATTAAGCGGCTCGTCAAAATTGTTAACTCAAGCGATATTACAGATCTTGAAGTTCAGGAAGACGGGCTTAAAGTAAAAATTTCAAAAAAGATCAGGGGAATACAAGCTGTAACGCATCCCCATCTTCAACCGGTGCCCGTTCATGAAGCTGTTAAAGCTCAACCGGAAGCAGTACCTGCAGAGCCCGAAAGCATAGCTGAAAACTATCATGAAATTAGATCGCCTATCGTTGGTACATTTTACAGGGCACCTGCACCGGATGCCGATCCCTATGTGCAAATCGGCGATATTGTATCACCTGGCACTGTATTATGTATTGTGGAAGCCATGAAGCTAATGAACGAAATAGAATCCGATGTTAGCGGTAAAGTGGTAAAGATACTGGTTGAAAATGGCAAACCCGTTGAATATAACCAGCCGTTGTTTTTAATTCAAACCGCTTGATATATATTTCTAATTCCGAGGATAAATGTTTAAAAAAATATTGATCGCCAACCGTGGTGAAATTGCACTTCGCATTATTAGAACCTGCAAAGAATTAGGAATTAAATCTGTAGCAATTTATTCCGAAGCCGACCGTGATTCTCTTCATGTTACTTTTGCCGATGAAGCCGTTTGCATCGGACCGCCTCCAAGTAAAGATAGTTATCTGAAGATTCCATTAATAATATCGGCGGCACAAATTACCGGTGCAGAAGCCATTCATCCGGGCTATGGCTTTCTTGCAGAAAATGCGAACTTCTCGGAGATATGTGCTGAGTCGGGCATTAAATTTATCGGTCCTTCACCTGATATGATAAATGCAATGGGTGATAAAGCCTTTGCAAAAGAGACCATGAGGAATAACGGTGTTCCGGTTATTCCAGGAAGCGATGGAGTTATTACCGATAAGAAAGAAGGCAGAAGGCTTTCGCAAGAAATTGGATTTCCAGTTATCATTAAAGCATCAGCAGGCGGCGGCGGAAAGGGAATGCGGATAGTTTGGGAAGAAAAAGAATTTGATAAAGCATTTCAAATGGCTCAAACCGAAGCGGAATCCGCTTTCGGAAATCCGGCAGTGTATATTGAAAAGTTTATCGAAAATCCCCGTCACATAGAAATTCAAATTCTTGGCGACAGCTTCGGTAAT
>CAZTDB010000463.1:0-2948 GCA_964612385.1 uncultured Ignavibacteriaceae bacterium | reverse complement strand
ATAAATTTACCCTCGAAGAAGTAATCGATTCAATTCAGGAGAAATTAATAATGAGACATCCTCACGTATTCGGAGATGTTGAAGTTTCGGGTCCTGAGCAGGTGAAGAAAAATTGGGAATCAATTAAGTTAAAAGAAGGACGAACCTCGGTACTGGAAGGTGTCCCCGACAGATTGCCGGCTTTACAAAGAGCCTATCGCCTGCAAGAAAAAGCAGCTAAAGTTGGATTCGATTGGGAAAACAAATCGGACGTCTGGAAAAAAGTAATCGAAGAAATTGAAGAAATGCATCAGGCGGAAGAGGAAAGAAGCAAGCAAAAAGAAAAAGGGAACAGTGAAAAGGAAATTTTCACAGAAGCGGATGACATCAACTATAACGTTAAGCTGGAGGATGAATTAGGTGACGTATTTTTTGCACTGGTTAATTATGCCAGATTTCTCGGTATAAATCCTGAAAATGCACTCAGAAAGACTAATAAGAAATTCATTAAGCGGTTTGAATACATTGAAAAAAAATTGCATGATAACGGAAAAAAAATAAGTCAATCTAATTTAGAAGAGATGGATAAATATTGGAATGAGAGTAAAACTATAAACGAGAAATATTAAGGGGCTTAAATTCCGTTTTGAGCTGAATGAAACTTTTCATAAGCGTTAATTATATCTTTAACCAATTTATGGCGCACGACATCGGCTTTGTCAAGATAAACAAATCCAACACCTTCAATATTGCTGAGAATTTCTTTTGCCTGCACGAGTCCGCTAACAGTTTTTGGCGGAAGGTCAATTTGAGTAATATCTCCGGTAATGATTGATTTAGAATTAACTCCTAGTCTTGTTAAAAACATTTTCATCTGCACTGCAGTTGAATTTTGCGCTTCATCCAAAATTACGAATGAATTATTCAGCGTTCTTCCGCGCATATAAGCTAACGGAACAATTTCAACCACTCTTTTTTCGATGTAGCTTCTTAACTTTTCTGAAGGCATCATATCGTCTAATGCATCGTATAAAGGTCTGAGATACGGATCAATCTTTTCACGAAAATCTCCGGGAAGGAAACCAAGGCTTTCACCTGCTTCAACAGCGGGTCGGGCAAGAACAATTTTATTTACCAATCCCTTTTTAAGTGCAGATACAGCTAAAGCAACAGCAAGGTAAGTTTTTCCTGTACCTGCAGGACCTATTACAAAGCAGATATCATTTTTGAGAGCTGTTTGTAAGTAGCTTAATTGTCCGGCAGTTTTAGCTTTTATTACGTCATTCTTCGTGTAAAGAACAATTGAATCGTATTCCTTATAGCTTATTATCTCCTTACCTTGAAGCGTTAAGTCTAATATTGTTTCCACATCTGATGACTTTAAGTTTCCGCTGGTATTCAATACATAAATCATTTCCTTAAATACTTTTTCAATAACATCTACTTCTTCAACAACTCCCTTCAGAATTACATTATCGCCTCTTACGGTTATCTGTGCATTGAATCTGTCTTCTATTAAAGAAAGATTACCGTCATTGGTCCCCAGGAGGGAAAGCATATTTATGTTATCTAAGGTTAATCGTTTTTCAACTGTTGTCATTCTCTGGCTCATTTAAATAAAAAAACCCTTATCACCCGCGGGCGACAAGGGTTAATCAATTCAAAATTATTAATCATTCAGAAAACTTAATTCCTCTTATTGAACCGGAGCCGGCTTATAATTTTTTCTGATTTTATCGTACTTGGCTTTTTCCTCTTCTGTAAGAGCGGGAATTTTGAATTTCTGATTCGGATAAATTAAATCCGGATTTTTAATTTGATCTCTGTTAGCTCTATAGATAATTGGCCATGCAAACGGATTTCCGTAGTGCTGTGGTTTCTTTGCAATACCCCACAGGTGATCGCCTTTAACAACTGTGTAAACTATTTCTGTAGGCTCTTCAACCCATGCATCCAGGTTTCTTTGCATTTGATTGTGTACTCTATCGAAAAATTCAGGAAGAGCACTTATTTTATTCATCTTTAAAGCATTGAGATCTTTTTGCCTATCGGCTTTGGGACCTTCTTTTCTTTTAATTTTGCCGTCAAGTTCGGCTACGGCTTTTCTGAAATTATCAACATCGGCTTTAGTAGCACCGACCATCGCATAAAGCTCATCTAAGCAATCCTCATAGCTCTGAAGCTCCATTGATTTTAAGTTGTTTACATCAGCCTGAAGGGCTTGAATTTCTTGAGTTAAGGTTTGCAGCTTAGCTTTAAGACGGCTCATCTCGGCTTCCCACTGCTCTACGGTCATATCGGCATCTTGAGCAAATGTTGTTACAGAGAAGAGGAGCATGAGCGAAAAAACACTTACCAAATATTTTGTTACTTTCATAAAACTTCCTCCAAATTCATGTTGTTAAAAAAAATCAAATTGAAATTATTTGGGTAACTTCTCCAAATTTGCTTTTGCTTCTTCTTTTTCTTTAGCGCATTGTTCAAGCTTTGCATTCTTCTCTGCAATATCTCTCTCAAGGCGGGCTCTTTCTTCTTTAAGCGCATTTGCTTCAGCTTCGAGTGAACTCACTTCCGCTCTTAAATTTCGCAGTTCAGCCAGTTGAGCCTCACTCACGCCGCCGCAACCGCTTAACGCTGCTACTGTAACGGCAAACGTAGCGATCAGGAACGTGCTTCTTAACAATTTAACGACTTTCATATTTGAACCTCCACTTAATGTTTGTTTATAAAAGGATGGTAAAATATATCATATTTAGATTTCAGTTTCAATATAAACCGTACGTAAATGGTATAGATATAAAGATTTATCTCAAATAATAACTAAATCAAAACTATTGCTATATAATAAAATCAATTAAGAATATCAAGCATTATTTACTTAAAGAAACCAAAATTGTGTTTTTACTCTAAATTAATCGTTTCTCTACAAAACTCGTATAGGTTTCACCTGCAATGATTATATGATCAAA
>CAZTDB010000462.1:0-2953 GCA_964612385.1 uncultured Ignavibacteriaceae bacterium | reverse complement strand
ATTACAGATGTATTACGTGCATTAGGGAAAATGCATTATGCTTTTGACGTTATTATTTTAACTTCTGATGAGTTTGAAAGGAATAAGAATTTTCCCGGTACTCCGGCAAGGTACGCTTTTAAAGAAGGGATCACGCTTTATGAAAAATGAACGTACCGAATTAGCTGAATTAGTAAATAAGTGGGTTGAAATAGCAGAAGAAGATCTAAATTTTGCTAAACATGGTTTAAATATTTCTTCCGGGGTTTCATATCGCATAATCACTTTTCATGCACAGCAATGTGTTGAAAAATATTTAAAAGCATTCCTGGTTTTTCATAAGATTGACTTTCCATATACCCATAACATTACTACTTTACTTGATTTATGCAGCGAGATAGACAAGTCTGCTGAAAGATTACGCGATGCTGAAATTCTTACAGGATATTCAACTGTAATGAGATATCCAGGTGAATATGAAAAACTTCAGAAAAAGGATGCTCTAAATTCTATAAAACTTGCTGAGAAGGTAAGAGCTGCTACCAGAGATAAATTCTTTACAGCAGGAGTTAAATTGAAAAATTAACAATTTCACTTCCGATTACGTCCTATTATGCAAATAAATATATCGAACTTGAATGGAACAAACCTTGACTAAACATGAACCTGAAGTTAATTTAGAATTAGCTCTTGAACACGGACTAACAAAAGAAGAGTACGAACGGATAATAAATATATTAGGGAGAACACCTACCTTCACCGAACTCGGCATTTTCAGTGTAATGTGGAGTGAGCATTGCAGCTACAAAAATTCAATCGCATTATTAAAAACATTACCACGCTCTGGTGGTCGTTTATTGGTCGGTGCCGGTGAAGAGAATGCCGGTTTAGTTGATATTGGAGACGACCTTGCCGTAGCTTTTAAAATTGAAAGCCACAATCATCCGTCCGCGGTAGAGCCTTATCAGGGTGCTGCTACAGGTGTAGGCGGAATAATGCGGGATATTTTTACGATGGGAGCCAGACCTGTCGCTTCATTAAATTCACTTCGTTTTGGGAGTCTTGATGACCCGAGAACCCGTTACTTATTTGATGGAATAGTGAGAGGAATTGGCGATTACGGGAACAGCTTTGGAGTTCCTACAGTAGCCGGCGAAGTCTATTTCGATGAATTTTATCAGGATAATCCTTTGGTAAATGCGATGGCTGTAGGAATTGTGAAAAAAGATCGATTCATTAGCGCTGTTGCAAAAGGAAATGGAAATCCGGTTATGATAGTAGGCTCATCTACCGGACGGGATGGTATACATGGTGCAACATTCGCATCCGAAGAAATATCGGAAAAATCTGAATCGAAAAGACCATCGGTACAAGTGGGCGATCCATTCACAGAAAAGCTATTGCTCGAAGCTTCACTTGAAATAATTAGGAATGGGTGGTTAATTGGAATTCAGGATATGGGTGCGGCAGGAATCTCATGTTCAACCAGCGAAATGAGCGCTAAGGGAAAATCGGGAATGAAAATTAATTTAGATAAGGTACCTTTGCGCGAAAAGGGAATGACGGCTTATGAAATAATGCTCTCGGAAAGCCAGGAACGAATGCTCTGTGTTGTTAAAAAAGGATTTGAAGAATACGTAAAAAAAGTATTTAACAAATGGGACCTCAATTGCGAGATTATAGGAGAAGTTACCAATGATGGAATTCTTCACGTTGATTATCAAGATGAATTGAAAGCCGAAATACCTGCATTCGAATTAGTGCTGGGAGGAGGGGCACCTGTTTATTATCGCGATTCAAAACGACCGGCTTATTTAGATGAGTTAAGCAAATTCGAATTCGATAAAATACCGGAAACAAAAGATATTCAAGAGACTTTCATAAAGGTTTTCTCGTCCCCAAATATCGTTTCTAAGAAATGGGTCTACGAACAATATGATTCTATGGTAAGAACTAATACGATCGTTGGTCCCGGATGCGATGCTGCTGTAATTTATATTAAGGACACTAATAAAGCATTAGCTGTTAAAACTGATTGTAATTCTAGATATGTCTATCTTAATCCCAAAGAAGGAACCAAAATAGCTGTTGCGGAAGCTGCAAGAAATATAGTATGTTCAGGTGGAATCCTGCTTGCAATTACTAACTGCTTAAATTTTGGTAACCCTTATAAGCCCGAAATTTATTGGCAATTTAAAGAAGCAATTGAAGGAATGGGTGAAGCATGCAGGTTCTTTAATACACCGGTTACTGGAGGCAACGTAAGCTTTTATAATGAATCTCCGAATACTGCAGTTTATCCAACCCCAACAATTGGAATGGTAGGGATTGTTGAAGATCTTGATCATGTTACAACTTCTTATTTCAAAAACGACAACGATTTAATTTATGTCCTAGGCGAAGATTTCAAAGAATTAGGCGGAAGCGAGTTCTTGAAAGTTATTCATAATATTGTGGCAGGTGATTCGCCTAAAATAAATTTATCTGTTGAGAAACTGCTTCATGATTCACTTTTGGAATTAATCCGCAACGGTTTGATCAATTCAGCGCACGATATTTCGGAAGGTGGTATTGTTTGCGCTTTAAGCGAATGCTGCGTAATGAACGAAGAGAAGTTTATTGGAGCTGAAGTTAATATTTCCGTTAAAACAAGGAAGGATTTTACTTATTTTTCCGAAAGCCAATCAAGAGTAATCGTGTCGGTTAATCCTAACCACAAAACGGAATTTGAAAAGCTGCTTGAATCAAAGGGACAAATATTCACTTTAATCGGACATACAGGTGGACACAGATTAAAAGTAAAGGATGATATCGATATACCGACGGCTAAGATTGGTGACATTTATTTTAATACAATTTCCAGAATTATGAATGTTTAAAAAGCTGAAGAATAGAGTTAAGGACAGTAAAATATTTGTAGTTTACAGAAAGCTGCGGTATATCCTAAAAATCTCTCCAATCCTATCAAAAATTT
>CAZTDB010000461.1:0-2957 GCA_964612385.1 uncultured Ignavibacteriaceae bacterium | reverse complement strand
AGAGGAAGAAGAAAAAAATATTGTCGACTTAAGATTTGCTCATCAATTAAAGCAATTAACAAATACTGCTAAGCTTAAATCAGCGCGGCGGGATATTGCAAAGATGAAAACAATTTTAAAACAAAGAATGGCGGAAGAAGATAAAACCGCAGCAGAAAAAGTAAAAGGAGCGGAAGCCTGAGTATGGAACAGCGTGGATTAAGAAAAACTAGAATCGGTGTGGTTGTTAGCAACAAAATGCAAAAAACAATTACAGTTGCTATTGAAAGAAGAGTTCCGCATCCTATTTATAAAAAATATTTTAAGAAAACCACTAAGCTGATAGCACATGATGAGAAAAACGAGTGCAGCATTGGTGATAAAGTAAAGATAATGGAAACACGCCCGCTAAGCCTGAAAAAACGATGGCGTTTAGTTGAAATTGTAGAAAAAGCCAAGTAGTAAAGCAAGGAGCTGTATATCATGATCCAAGAAGAAACAAACCTGATAGTTGCCGATAACTCCGGCGCTAAAAAAGTAAGATGTATCCGTGTGCTTGGCGGTAGTGGAAGAAAATATGCCAGCGTTGGAGATTTGATTGTTGTTTCAGTAAAGAGTGCTATTCCCAATGGAACAGTGAAAAAAGGAGAAGTTTCAAGAGCAGTGATTGTTAGAACAAAAAAAGAGGTTAGAAGAAAAGACGGCTCTTATATAAGGTTCGATGAAAATGCCGCCGTGCTGCTTAACAATCAAAATGAACCGAAAGGAACGCGTATATTCGGACCTGTTGCCCGTGAATTAAGAGAAAAACAATTTATGAAAATTGTATCCTTAGCACCAGAAGTATTATAGGAAGTTTAACAGTAATGAAAATAAAGAAAAACGATAATGTTGTAATCATCTCCGGCAACGATAGAGGAAAAACCGGGAAAGTATTAAAAGTTTTTCCCTCTATTTCAAAAGTTATTGTCGAAGGTATTAACATCAGGAAGCGTCATACAAAACCGACTCAAAAAAATCCGCAAGGAGGCATTCTTGAAAAAGAATTGCCGATACACGTTTCTAACGTTATGCTTTTAGACCCAAAGACAAATGAAGGAACCAGGCTGGGTGCCCAAATTATTTTAGACGATAAAACCGGCAAAAAGAAAAGAGCCCGGATTAGCAGAAAAACCGGCGAAATGGTATAAACTCTTATTCAAGGTTAGAATTTAAAATGGCAGAAAAGAAAACGAAAAAAGAAAAATCAGAGAAGTCGCAGAAAGCTCAAAAGCAAGAATCGGAAGTTTCCAAGGCAAAGAGTCAGAAGGAAATAAAAATTCCTGCAAGACTTGAAATTATCTATAAAAAAGAAATCGTGCCCGAACTAATGAAAAAATTCGACTATAAAAGTGTAATGCAGGCGCCTAAACTTCACAAAATTGTTGTTAACATGGGGGTTGGAGCTGCGGTTGCCGATGCTAAGCTTTTAGAAGAAGCTGTAAAAGAATTAGAAACTATTACCGGTCAAAAACCCAGTATAAGGAAATCGAAAAAAGCTATTTCGAATTTTAAATTAAGAGAAGGCGTAAACATTGGAGCGATGGTTACTCTTCGCAGGGAAAGAATGTACGAATTCTTAGATCGTCTCATAAACGTTGCTCTCCCTCGAGTGAGAGACTTCAGAGGACTGTCGGATAAATCTTTCGACGGAAGAGGAAATTTTTCTTTGGGTGTTAAAGAACAAATTATTTTTCCGGAAATAAACGTTGACCGGATAACAAAAATTTTAGGAATGGATATCACCATTGTTACAACCGCTAAATCAGATAATGAGGCTTATGAACTGCTTCAGGCTTTCGGTGTCCCATTCAGAAAAAAGGAACTTAAAACAGCGTAACAGGAGAATTGATGGCTCGAAAAAGTTTAATAGCACGGGAAGCGAAACGAAAAAAATTAGTTGAAAAGTACGCGAAGCTTCGCGAAGAGTTGAAGAGTAAAGGAGATTTCGAAGCGCTCCAAAAGCTTCCTAAAAATTCTTCGCCGGTAAGATTAAAAAATCGCTGCATGTTCACAGGCAGAGCGCGCTCGTATTATAGGAAATTCGGTGTTTCCAGGCTCGTGCTGCGCGAGATGGCTCTAAGAGGTGAAATTCCAGGTTTAAAAAAGTCAAGTTGGTAAAAGGAGATTATTTATGCCCGTAACAGATCCGATATCGGATTTTTTAACAAGAATCAGAAACGCTTCAAAAGCTAAAAAAGTTAAAGTAGACATTCCTTCGTCTAGTATTAAAAAAAACTTGACTGAAATCCTGAAGAAGCAAAATTATATAGATGATTATGAGCTGATCGAAGACGGCAGACAAAACATTCTTAGAATTAGGTTGAGATATTCTAATGGAGAGCCTGCTATATCCGGATTGAAAAGAATAAGCACTCCGGGTTTAAGGGTTTACAAAAAATCAGAAGAACTTCCTCGCGTTATTAATGCGCTTGGTGTTGCAGTCATTTCGACTTCAAAAGGACTAATGACTGACAAAGAAGCCAAGCAAGCCAAGGTTGGCGGCGAAGTGGTTTGTTATATCTGGTAATTATATTGAATGGAGTTTTAAAGTGTCAAGAATAGGTAAAAAACCAATAGTCATTCCTAAAGGAGTTACTGTTACTAAAAATGGAATAAATGTGAAAATCAAAGGTCCGAAAGGCGAGCTTTCCCACGATTTTCATCCGAATATTCAAATAAATATTGACGGGAATGAAATAGTAGTAACGAGACCTGATGATCAAAAAGAAAATAAAGCTTTGCACGGGTTATCAAGAGCAATAATTCAAAATATGATTGTAGGAGTAACCGAAACTTATACAAAAACTTTAGATATAGTAGGTGTGGGTTATAAGGCTGAGATGAAAGGAAAGAATTTATTACTAAATATTGGGTACTCGCATCCCATTTACTTTATGCCGCCTGATAGTATTTCACTGCAAACTCCTACTCAAACA
>CAZTDB010000460.1:2502-2962 GCA_964612385.1 uncultured Ignavibacteriaceae bacterium | reverse complement strand
CCGTTGACGATTTGGATATTTTCATGCATACCTTCAAGTGAGGATTGCAATTGTGTTAAAACTCTGCCGCTTTCAATAAAGGAATTATCATCCGGTCCTATAAGTTCTATTTGTGTAAGATTCATTACCTCATGCTGAACACATTGAGTAGCCATAACATAAGCGTCATCTGCATTGATAATCGAAACGCAAATTTCATACTCACCAGAAGGAACGCCCCCGATATTTTGAACTACTTTATCATACTTTTCATTCGCAGTGCGCACACTTATTGGCATAAAATCCCCAGCAGACACGATATGGATTCCTGGTTTTAGAATAAATATGGCGGTCTGCGGTTCCGTTTTCTAAATCCAATCTGACTTTATTTACATCTAGAAACATTAATAATAATAATTTAGTAGCATTGGTGATAAGTTTAATGAAAAACTTATCATATGTGTTAGTTAATTTGATGTTA
>CAZTDB010000460.1:0-2492 GCA_964612385.1 uncultured Ignavibacteriaceae bacterium | reverse complement strand
AAAATCCCCAGCAGACACGATATGGATTCCTGGTTTTAGAATAAATATGGCGGTTGTGGCTTCGGCTATTAAACCCGAATTGGATTCTGTTGCAGTCCCGTAAAGATAAATTTGATATGTAGAGCTTGTAGGATTTATTAATGTAACCTTCCACATGTGTTCCATCTTGAATTGGTATTGCGGGGGCTGCTGAAATTGAATAATAACCTGCGCATTTGTTATTATCTGTACGGAAAGAAACAGTATCAATAACCGGTTTTTCACTTCATTATCTCCCCATTCCAGAAAAAATTATGAAATTTCCGGCTGGGATGGGACGTAACAATTCACATATAACTGAGGGCAAAGAGCGAAGACGGTAAGGATAATTCTTGTTTTCATTAAAGCATGTTTTTTCATTTTTCTTCTCCTTTAATTTTGAATCCTCTTCGTGAGGTTGTCTTCAAAGTATTCCTGCCATTCCGAACGGGCACCCGCCGCCATTAAATAGCATTTATTGTTTCAGAAGAATAAACAGCACTTAAATAAAAATATTTCAGTATACGAGATGAGCCTTGAGTGGATTATCGAGTAATGTGAGTATTTGCGCCCGAATGTTGAGGAATAATCCTAATCTCTGTTTTTAACTTAAACAATTTGAAAAATTAAAGCAACAAAAATTTCCTATTCATAAAAAATTATCGGAATATTAAAGAGAGTTAATATTTTTTCTTTTGGCAGGATAATAAAGTATTAGTCTGAATTATCCAGAAAACTATAATCTAAATTATTATTTAAGCAGTAAAAGCTTTTTTGTTTCAATGTAATCTCCGGCAATCAGGCGATAATAATAAACTCCGCTCGTCAAAGCGTTATCTATATTCGAAGCATTAAATTCGACTTCATAAGTTCCGGGAGATTTATGTTCATTTACTATTGTGGCTATCTTTCTTCCTAAAATATCGTAAACAACTAAACTCGTAAGTATAGCTTTGAGGCTTCTACTATCCGTACCTGCAATACTAAATTTTATTTTTGTTGAGGGATTGAACGGATTAGGATAGTTTTGGTACAGCTTAAATCCCTGAACATAACCATAATCCCGTTCAACAGAGACAGGCATCTGAGGATATTTTACTTTTAAGTTATCGATGTAAATCGTGCCTGAATAAATTTCACCGGCAATCAGAGTACCGCCTAAAACAATCGCTATTCTTTTAAGTGTAAGCGGGAAAATGACCGAAGTTGAACTTGGAATTCTTCCCCGAAGAGATTCAAACTCGCCGGCTTTGTTTGCTAACTTGTGCGATATAATTCTGTAAGGAAAACCGTTTGCATCTTCCATATCAAAAAAAATTCTGTGGTTAAATCCGTCTGAAAAGAAATCGATATAAATTGAATCGGGCACACCATAAATTTCTTTATCGGAATACAGGTAAGCCCAGGGGACTTGCCCCGGCTGGTATTGAAATGAATAATCAATCTTAATTGATTTTTCACCTAAAGAACTTTGCCCGAAATATAACGAGAAAACTGTTAATGCACTATCAATGTTCTCGCCGCCGAAATCCCAATTATCAATTGTTTCGATTGAATCCAAAGTTGTGAAACCATATCCCAATTGAATGAAAACAACTGCAGTATCCGAAAATATATTCAAATAAGAAGCTGCTACTTTTACTTCGCCTTCCGCTACCCCTTTAAATTGCCCTACTGCATCAATGCTTCCGATGGTTGGATCGCTTACCGACCAGGTTATTTGACTAGATTGAACCTGCTGCTCTTCATAATCGGTATCGAAAACTTTTGCCGAGAAGGTAATTATTCTTGAAAGATCGGTAACTGCCTGCTTGGGAAAGATTTCTAACGAGCTGATGGTTTTAACAACAATGAAAACAGAATCCTTTAACTCACCGTAAGAAACAACCAGGTAACCCGAATCAGCAACGGTACCCGCGGTGAACAAGCCGGAATTGTTAATGCTTCCTAAATTTGGATTGCTTAAAGAATAATTCAGCAAAGCTGTGTTAATAAAAACGGGATTAGAATATTCATCAGTTCCCTGAACAGTAAACTGCTGAGTCTTGCCGGAAAAAATTCTTATATAAGAAGGAGAAATATGAAGCTGATGCATTGAACCTGTCGGAGCCGAAGAAACAATTAGTATTGCATTGCCCACGGATCTTTCGCTGCCGTCGGAAGGGCTGTTGGCAATCTGATTACGAACAACCATAGCAGACGAACCTCCGCCGTCAAGATTTACCGCATGATAACACCCGATAGAGATCATATAATCGGCAAGTTCGGCACAAGTCATTCCTGCGCTGAAAGACTGCCGTCCGTCAACAACAAGAAGAAATAATTTTGTGCTGTCTTCATTAAATCCGATAGCAGTACGGGGATGCTTTGAGTTAACATGACTTGTTCCGAAACCTTCAAGTCCGTCGAAATTAGCCGGGCGTTCGCCATTATTAATCAATCTTGGTCCGCCTCCGATTAGCCCGGTTATTTTT
>CAZTDB010000459.1:0-2970 GCA_964612385.1 uncultured Ignavibacteriaceae bacterium | reverse complement strand
AACGGGTTGGGGCATGAATACAATGAACGATACGAGAGGTGATGGAGTTAAAGTGGACCCGCCTGAAGAGGATTTCAGGGCGCAATATTCGTGGCATGGATATTTTGGGTTAAAAACAGTTTCGTATGACAATATAGGTGGACCTATCTGGGCACGAAATACTGAATCTTCACCCTATATTGATCCGGCTGATACAGTTGGTCGATTAGGTGCTACTCAATTTATGGGTACAGTAACCATCCATGCCGATAAATCAGCGACAGATAAATCGGATGATCCTTCCCAGCCAACAACCACGACCTACGAAGACAGCGATCACCCCTTATTTTTAAGAGGTAATAATGCTTATAATAAAGATAAGATGACCCAAGAGTACACATTAATGACAAAAGGTCACATGTCGCCGCGTCATGCAGATCAAGTTGAACCAAGCGGTGATTATGCACTACAAAAAACCGATCCTAATCTTGGAAATACCGGAGGTTTTTCATTCAACAACGGCTATGGTTTGTATACATTAGCACCGGGCGACAGCATAACAATCGTAATGGCTGAGGGTGCCGCGGGCATGAATTACGATGAACAAGTTAGGATAGGTAAGCTCTTTAAGCAAGGTGCAATTTCTGCTGAAGAAAAAAATAGGGAAGTATTGAAAGGCAGAGATTCTATCTTTCAAACATTCAGACGGGCAATAGAAAATTACAAATTCGGTTTTGGAATTCCCGAACCTCCCAGACCTCCGGTTACTTTTGATGTTAACTCCGGCGGCGATAGGATTTCCTTGAGCTGGACTTACGATGCATCTTCACCAATTCCTATTACCGGATTTCATATTTACAGAGCTTTAGGTAACCACGACAGTCCATACGAAAAAATTGCAGAGCTTGATGCATCTGCCAGCAGTTATGATGACCAGGATGTAATAAGAGGATTCAACTATTTTTATTATTTAGTTGCTGTCGGTCAGGATCAACCGGGAGGACCAGGAACCCCCGCAGGAAGATTAGAGAGCGGCAGGTATTATACGCAAACCTATGACCCGGCGAATCTGCAGCGGCAAGCAGGTGAAAAATTAACGGATATCCGAATCGTCCCGAATCCTTATAATATTTCTGCCAAGGGCAGTGTAAGGTTTCCGGGTACCATTGACGAAGATAAAATTGCTTTCTATAATATTCCCGGTGAATGCACTATTCAAATTTTCACCGAGCTTGGCGAGTTGATCAAAACCATTGAGCATACTAACGGCAGCGGCGACGATTATTGGTACTCCGTTACAAGCTCGAATCAAATTGTGGTAAGCGGAATTTATATTGCAGTGATTACCGATCATAAATCCGGAGAGAGACACATTGCAAAATTTGCAGTAATTCGTTAAACATTAAAACTGTAAAACAGGTATTTATATGAAATATTTAATTAAAAGTTTTCTATTGGTTATCACCTTGATTTATTTTGTTCAAGGTAACAGTCCCGGGCAGGAGCGAAAAAAATTGGCTCAAACGGGGTTAAAGTTTTTGAGCGTATCAACCGACGCACGCATCAGCGCTATGGGTGATGCTGCTACTGCATTATATACTTCTTCCTCTTCAATGCTTTATAATCCCGCTAACATGGCGTGGATTGATGACATGGTTGATATTTCCTTTGGAACAACCAAATGGATTGCCGACATCAATTACCTGCATGGTACAGCCGCAATAAATTTATTCGATGGAGATTACGGAACTTTTGGAGTATCGGTTGTTGCGGTAGATTACGGTACCTTTAAAGGAACTATTGTTGCGGCTAATGAGCAAGGTTATCTAGATATTGGAGATTTCTCTCCCACAGCCTTGTCTTTTGGTTTCGGTTATGCTACCGCCCTCTCCGAAAAATTCGCAGTAGGCGGTAATGTTAAATACGTTCGGCAGGATTTAGGCACTAGTGTAATTGATATTGACGAATCTGGTGAGCAGATATCTGAGAATAATAAGGTTGATGCAGTCGCATTCGACTTCGGAATCATGTACAAAACAGGATTTGAAAGTCTTGACTTTGGAATGAGCGTCCGAAATTTCTCGAAAGAATTAAAATACAAAAAGGAGAACTTCGAACTGCCTTTAACCTTCAGGATTGGGCTTTCTATGAATGCGATGGATCTGTTAGACGTAGATCGTAGTTTGCATGACCTTTACATCTCGGTAGATGCATCACATCCTAGGGATTATGCAGAGCAAATATTCCTCGGAGGCGAATATGTTTTCATGAAAATGTTTGCCTTAAGAGCCGGTATTAATTTCCCAAGGGATGAAGGCGGTTTCAGTGCCGGCTTCGGCGTAATGCAGTCGGTTGCTGGTCTTACAATGGCAGTTGATTATGCCTATAACAGTTTCGGAATATTCAACGAAACCAATCAACTCTTCAGCGGTTTCGATGGTATTCATCGAGTGACAGTTAAATTTTCTTATTAGAACTTAATTGTAAATTTTGAATCCATAATGGTATTGATATGAAAAACAAAAAATTTACTTTAATAAATATTGCGTTCGCCGGGTTATTGGCTCTCTTTTTAGTTAGCTGCGGCGAGGATCCATCTCCCAGCTTATTTGATTCAATTGTGGGTGGTGGCGGAGAAACACCTCAAATAACTTCGGTAACACCTCCTGATGAAGCCTTAGCAGGTGTAACTCAGATTACAATTAACGGAACAAACTTCTCTTCTATTCCGGAAGAGAATCATGTTTTTTTCAGTGGTTCAAAAGGAAAAGTACTTCAAGCTAATCCAACAACGTTGGTGGTAAAAGCTCCCAATTTTGTAAGCGATGATGTCAAAATCAAAGTCGCCGTTCAGAATTCTGAATTGTTCAGCAACATAGTTACATATAAACTCAAAGCAGCAGTAACCGAATTCTTTCCTTTCCAGGAGTTTGAGCTGCCTTATGGTTTTACCCTTGATAATCAAAACAATCTTTATGTATCTATGGTTAT
>CAZTDB010000458.1:0-2971 GCA_964612385.1 uncultured Ignavibacteriaceae bacterium | reverse complement strand
AATTTAACTAAACAAAAATTTAGCTGACTCAAAATAAAAGCGGTTTGATTTTTATTCCTGCTGCGAAATAATTTTGCAGCAGGATTAAATCTTTGGTAGTCGATAGAATTAAGGTAAGAGATAATTGCGCAGCAAAAAAATATTATTCACTTCTATTTTATCAAAAACTATTAAATCTTATCTTACGGCTGTTTGAAAACTATCATCCAGAAAAAAAGAATTAATGGGCAAGGTAATTTCTATAGCAAATCAGAAGGGCGGAGTAGGTAAAACTACTACTGCGATAAATTTATCCTCATCATTAGCAGCAGCCGAAAAGAAAACACTTTTGATTGATATAGACCCGCAATCTAATTCATCTTCCGGTTTAAATGTGGTAAATCACGCGCCTTCTATTTACGAAACATTAATCGGAAGCGCCAACATTTCTGAAACTATAATACCGACGTACATGCCGTATCTTGATATACTTCCTTCAAACATCGATCTTGTAGGTGCTGAAATAGAAATGGTGGATATGGATCATCGCGAAAGCCTGTTAAGAAATTCAGTTGACGGTACACGTTCAATGTATGATTATATAATCATCGACTGTCCGCCATCACTCGGTTTATTAACACTAAATTCACTTGCTGCTTCCGATTCCGTGCTGATTCCGGTTCAGTGTGAGTACTTCGCTTTGGAAGGATTGGGGCAGCTTCTTAACACAATTAATATTGTTAAGCAGCACTTTAATAAAAATTTAACGATTGAGGGAGTTCTGCTAACGATGTTCGATACAAGATTACGGTTATCGCATCAGGTTGCCGAAGAAGTCCGGAAATATTTTGGTGATAAAGTGTTTAAAACAATTATCTACAGAAACGTAAGAATATCCGAGGCTCCGAGCTACGGTAAACCTGTCATTCTTTATGATGCAATCTCTACAGGGGCAAAAAATTATATTGCTTTAGCTTCAGAATTGTTGGAAAGAAATCAGGCTGAAATAAAAGAAATCAAGATTTAAATTATGAGTAAAGTTAAACCGGTTTTAGGTAGAGGATTAGATGCTTTAATTAAACCCCGCACCTCAGATGAAAGGGAGACCCTGGAAAATATTTATACCGCTGCAAAAGACGACGGAATTTCCCATGATATTCTCGTTAAAATTCCGGTTAATTCAATAACTCCAAATCCTTTCCAGCCAAGAATTCATTTTGATGCTGAAGCTTTCGAAGAATTGAAAAAATCAATTCTTTCAAATGGATTAATTCAACCAATTACGGTTAGAAGAAAAGGTACAGATGGATTTCAATTAATTTCCGGCGAGCGTAGATTAAATGCATGTAAAGATATCGGCTACCGTGATATTCCAGCTTACATTATTAAAGTAGATTCGGATGAAGCTATGCTTGCCATGGCTTTAATTGAAAATATTCAACGTGAGAAATTAAATCCAATTGAAATAGGAATGGCTTATAAGAGGCTGATGGATGAATGTCATCTAACACAGGAGCAAATTGCCGAAAGGGTAGGGAAGGACAGATCAACTGTTGCCAATGCGATTAGGTTATTGAAACTGCCCAAAGAGATTTTAGACAGCCTTGCAAAGGAAGAGATAACTTCCGGACACGCTAGAGCTTTAATCAATTTGCCTGCACCGGAAATGCAGTTAGAATTATTAAGGAAAATTAAAAACGGAAATTTATCCGTAAGAAAAGTAGAGCAGCTTGTCAAGAAGCTGATACAGCTCGGCAAAGGTGAAAAAAAATCATTTTCATTTATACCAAAAGTAAACCATACAAATACGAATATTAATGATATAGAAGACAGACTGCGAAAAATTTTCGGAACGAAAGTTATATGCAAACAGCGTCAGGACGGAACGGGGGAACTTATTATTGAATTTTATTCAAACGACGAATTAGATCGGCTTTTTGAATTATTTGAGATTATTGACAAATCATATAGTTAAATTATTCGTTCTGCTTTCTCTTGCACAGACTTCAGTTTGGGCTTTGGATGTTGGCATGCAAGATACTACCGCAGCAAAATCAGATACAGTTTTTCAAATGTCGAAGTCACCCTGGGGAGCCGTGTTAAGAAGTGCAATTTTACCCGGTTGGGGGCAAATATATAACGGTTCATATCTTAAAGCACCAATAATTTGGGGGATTGCCGCAGCACTTATTTATGGATGGATTCAAGATAATAACGAATATAAGCTTTACCGGGATTTATATTATACAATACCCAACGGCCGATACAGGACAAAGCGCGACTCTTTTAGGGATCGAAGGGATATGTTTACAATTTATTTAGGGTTGACTTATTTTCTTAATCTTGTTGATGCTTATGTGGATGCCCATCTGTTTGATTTTACGGTTGAAGAAAATTTCTTGACGAAAGATCCAATGTTGAATTTAAAAATTAATTTAAGGTAAATTTTGAAAAACAATATTACCGTCTGCAAGAACTGCGGCGGAGAAAATCCGTTGTATCAGCTTATCTGTACTAAATGCCAGAGTTACCTTAGAGAGCGGGTGTACAACATAGATCTATTCTCAACTATTGCTCAATTGATAGAAAATCCCTTAGGCGCATTTAAGAGGATAATATACTCCGAACATAAGAACTTCTTAGTTTTTCTGTTCATAATAATATCGGTTAAGTTTTTTATAAATATCTATTTTATGGCATCCTTAAGGGGAGGTTTAAGCTTTGCTGTAAAACCGATTGCAATATTTGTAATTGTTCTTTGTGCAGGGGCTGTTTTATTAATATTATTTTCCATTATTTATGGTGTAATAAATAGAGTTTTCAAAATTGATACGCGGTTTAAAGATAATCTTTCAATTTTTATTTATTCATTACTGCCGCATTTTTTCGGAGCGGCGATATTATTTCCCGTCGAGCTGATAATCTTCGGCGAATATCTCTTCGATGTAAATCCTTCGCCTTTCGAAATAAAACCGTTTTTTGCTTATACATT
>CAZTDB010000457.1:0-2974 GCA_964612385.1 uncultured Ignavibacteriaceae bacterium | reverse complement strand
ATTATTCTTTAATGGTAAGCTTGACCTGTTTTCACACAATTAACGGTAGAACCAATAATATATAACACCCCACTGAGCCGAGTCTTTTATTACGATATAATATTTCCCGTTGGGCATAAGCGTATCTTTGATCGCCTCCATTTTCCTATAATTAAAGAGTTTATCTCGATACTCCCAGTAATTGCCGACTTCAAGTGGGAAATAATCACTTAAAGTTGTGTCAATTTGTGATTTGAGTTGAATTACTATGGTGACAAATAAAATTGTGGTAAATATTTTTTTTATATAATTCTCCTTAAATATGAAAAATGTTATAACTATTGCAGGAGGCTAGGTAAATCCATACGGAAAGTAACAAATATGATAAAGAGAAATGGAGTGGAAAATATAATTCCAAATGAAACGCGTATAAGAGCCTCTTTCACTTTTCCTTCTTCGAAATTGCGGGAAAGGGTAAAATATCGCGCCAGACTGCCTGCAGTAGAATTATTTAATAAGTAAAGATTCCACCCCATTAACATAACAATAATCCTTGTGTCTTACTCTGCAAAACAAATAAAACTTATAGTTAAAATCAAATTAAGAATGTTACTTTATACACTTACACTGATGCAGCATTCATAGGCGGCAGCTTTAAGCAAAATGTCCATATTGTTTTGGAAGCTGCAGTTTACGAGATACCCGTTCTTTTCGGACCGAAAATTGAAAATTCACAGGAGTCGCAGCAACTGCTCAAATTAGGCGGCGGCATTTTAATTCGAAATAAAAAAGAAGCATATAGACAATTCAGAACAATTTTCAGCAATGATGAACTGAGAAAAGCTAAAGGAAAAATTGCTTCGGATTATGTGAAGGAAAATTTAGGTGCTACTAAAAAAATATTACATGAGATTGGAAGTGTGATTTAATATATAGTGTCATATAATTTTAATTATCCAATATAAATATCAAACGTTGAATTATTTCTTAAATTTCTCCAAATATCTTTCACGCAAAATATTTATATGATGTTTTTCATGTCCCGTAATAATAAATAATAATGCTTTTACGGTTATGTCATAGTCATTAGCAAGCCCCTTTCTTTCAAAAACTTCTTCATTAAAACTTTTAAATAATGATAGAGTAGAATTCCTTAGCGTTATGTAGTCGGTCATTAAATCGGAAAGAATTCTGCGATTAAAATCTGCTCCTTTTACATATTCTTTTTCGTCGAAACCGGGCAGGTTTTTAGTTTCACCTCTGGCAATACACATTGCACGATAGGATATCACTCTTTCTGTATCTAATAAATGACCAAGCACTTCTTTGACGGTCCATTTTCCTTCGGCATACGCATAGTTTGCTGTATCATCATCAAATTGATCAATCACAGCTTTTAATTCATATATCTGACTTTCAAGCTGTTTTATCGGATTCTCTTCAACGATGTTTTTCAAATATTCTTCGTAATAAGGAGCATAAGTTCCTTTTTTCGGTCTTTTCATTTTTTTATTCCCAAATTTTTACTTCAAATAATCCTTCTGAGTCAGCAACACCACGGAACATCCCGGACGTGTTAAATACCATTGCATAGTTTCCGTCTTTATCTACTGCGATTACCCCACCGTCGCCGGGATTAAAAAGTTTATGGACAACCTCATTTGCTGCCTGCTCAAGAGAATAATTTTTATATTCCATTAACGCCGAGATATTAAATGCAGCCATGTGGCAGATAAATTGTTCACCTTTGCCGGTACCCGATACGGCACACGTATTATTATTTGCATAATTGCCGGCTCCGATAATTGGAGTATCGCCAACTCTGCCTGGTAATTTATTAGTGAGTCCTCCTGTAGAAGTTGCAGCCGCTAAATTTCCATTCTTATCCAGTGCAACACAGCCAACAGTTCCTTGTTTACTTTTCTCAAGCTCTCTTTTCCATTGCTGAAATCTTTTTTCTGTATGAAAATAATCTTCTGTTTCGAACTTAACGTTCATCCTTCTTCCAAACTCTTCTGCGCCCTGGGCTGTTAATAAAATGTGGGGAGTATTTTCCATTACCAGTCTTGCAAGCGAAACGGGATTTCTTATTAACTTAACCGCAGAGACTGCACCGGCAGCTAATGTTTTGCCATCCATTATTGATGCATCCAATTCATGAGTTCCCGCTGAAGTGTAAACCGCTCCCCTGCCGGCATTAAATTTTGGATCATCTTCTAAATAATTTACAACTTTCTCCACCACATCGATGCTGGCGGCACCTTGTTCTAAAAGATTTTTGCCTAATTGTAATGCGGTTTCAAGCGATGCAAAATAACTTTCTTTCACAGAGTCGGGTAAATCTTTGCTGATAGTTCCCGCGCCTGCATGAAGAACAATGGTATATCGTTCAGAGCTGCTGTTTTCCTTTTCATTACCCGGAAGACTGATTAGCTGAGTAATTATTACTATCGTTAATGTTGCTAAAACTAAAATGATGCTTTTCATTACACGCCCTCTTTATAATTTGAATCTAATTTTTCTTTTAATCGAATTAAAAATTCTTTTTGTGCAGAATTTATCTTCTTTTGTGCCTCTAAGAAATTAAAAAATCCCCATTTATCTATTTCGGGAAACAATGTGATTTTCCCTGATTTTGGAGGCCATTCCATTTCGAAGTTGTTACTCTTAAAGTCATCAGCACTAAAACCGCTGACTTGAAAAGCCCATGCAAATACAATCTTGCCGCTTTTTTGGACAACGCTTCCAAGCTCAATAAAATTACCTGCGGGTTTAATACCGGTCTCTTCAAAGAATTCCCTTTTAGCTGCTTCAAGCATTTTTTCTCCTTCTTCGACCAGCCCTTTAGGAATACTCCAATATCCATAATCCTTTTTCTTAAAATAAGGACCTCCCGGATGAACGAGAAAAAATTGAGGTTCTCCCTCAATTGTTGTATACATTAATAATCCTGCGCTTATGCTGCCGTTCATTGTAATTAAATTTTAATTTTTGA
>CAZTDB010000456.1:0-2978 GCA_964612385.1 uncultured Ignavibacteriaceae bacterium | reverse complement strand
ATAAATTCATTAAAATGCCATATGGCACAAATATAGGAGCAAAACATTAGTAGAATTAAAAAGAAAAATTTCTTTTCCCACAGATTCACTATTAAATTTCCTTAGGCTGATTCATCAGCCTTTCTTCGATTAGCATTACTATTTATGGTGTTACAGCATTCACCTCGATGCGGTAAGATCACCTTCTTCTTCATCATCTTCTTCGTCGGCAAACAAATACTTTTCGTATTTATGCTTAATCATTTGGGCTTCAACAATAAAATAAACATCCTCTGCAATGTTCGTGGCATGGTCGCCTAATCTTTCAAGCTGCCGCGAGATTACTAAAATCACTACGGCATCTTGAATAGTATTGGGATCTTTTTTCATTATGTCAATCAATATATCATGGTTTTCAATATTATAATTGTCTATAACATTATCAAGCTCAATAACTTTTTTTGCAAGCTTCGGATCATTTTGAATAAACGAATCGATTGAAGAACGAATCATCTCCCTAACAACCGGGATCATCTCGTTATATCTTGTTTCCCCAAGAAACGACGGTTTTTTCTTCAGTATTAAAAAATTTTCAGCTATGTTAACTGCTATATCCCCTATTCTCTCTAAATTAGTATTCATGGTCAACGCCGACATGATGAGCCTAAGATCCATTGCCACAGGCTGATTCAACGCAAGAATTTTTTGGCAAATTTTATCGATTTTTATATCATACTTATCCACCTTATCGTCGCGCTGGATAACTAAATTGGCAAGCTCAATATTTTCTTCTTCAAATGCTTTTAACGCAAATTCGACTTGCTCATCAACCAGGCTGCACATTTTTAAAATACGTTTCTTCAGCTTTTCAATTTGAATTTCAAATTGTCTTTCCATCTTATTTCCTTAAACTTTTTACTTGCTAATTAAAATAAACAAATTACCTGCTGTAATAGCAAACTAACATAGCAAAAATTATCCGAAGCGACCTGTTACATAATCTTCAGTTTGTTTCTTGCCCGGATTTGTAAAAATCTTGGTGGTTTTATCGTATTCAATTAATTCACCTAAATAGAAGAAAGCCGTAAAGTCACTTACTCGGGCAGCTTGCTGAAGATTATGAGTAACAATGACGATGGTGTAATCTTTCTTTAGCTCGTGAATCAGCTCTTCAATCTTTGCAGTTGAAATTGGATCCAGAGCACTTGCAGGTTCATCCATTAAAATAATTTCAGGTTGAATGGCAAGTGCTCGTGCGATACACAATCTTTGCTGCTGACCACCTGACATGCTGAGCGCAGATTCATGCAGCCTATCTTTTACTTCATCCCATAAAGCGGCTTGCCTAAGGCTTCTCTCAACTAATTCTTCGGTTTCCAATTTATTCTTTTTTCCCAATCCGCCGACACGCAAACCGTAAGCAACATTCTCAAATATTGTTTTTGGAAATGGATTCGATCTCTGAAATATCATTCCAACCCGCTTCCGTAAATTAACCACGTCAAGTCCGGAGTCGTAAATGTTTTGTCCATCGATAAGAATTTCTCCTTCGATGCGAATATCATCAATCAAGTCATTCATGCGGTTAAAAAGACGCAGAAAAGTTGACTTACCACATCCCGAAGGACCTATTAATGCAGTAACACGATGGGAGTGAATATTCATTGAGATATTTTTTAATGCTTTTACTTCAGAGTAGTAAAAGCTAAGATCGCGCACGACAATCTTATTTTTATCGGGATGTAATTTTCCCGGTTTCTTTATTTCTGTTATCTGCTTTTCCGGCAACACTTGCATATCAAATTTGAAATCGTCCATTATTTACCTTAACATTATTAAAAAGTTGAGGATTTATATTTTTTTCTTAATCGTGCTCGTATAACCATAGCTGTTATATTCAACAAAACCACAAGAAAGATTAACAGCAGTGTAGTCATATAAACCATAGGCATAGCTGCTTCTACATTTGGAGATTGGAATCCTACATCGTAAATGTGAAAACCAAGGTGCATAAATTTTCTATCAAGATGAAAGAAGGGAAAATTGGAATCTAACGGCAGAGATGGTGCGAGCTTAACTACTCCGGTAATCATTAAAGGTGCGACTTCCCCAGCGCCACGTGCCATTGCAAGTATTAGTCCGGTTAAAATGCCCGGTGTAGCTGCAGGTAATACTATTCGCCTTATTGTTTGCCATTTTGTTGCCCCTAATGCTAAAGATGACTCACGAATACCTCGCGGAATTGCTGCCAATGCCTCCTCAGTTGCTACAATTACCACAGGCATAGTCAGAAGTGCAAGCGTTAACGATGCCCACAATATACCTCCAGTACCCCAAGTTGGAGAAGGTAATCTTTCAGGAAAGAATAGCTGGTCTATAGTTCCGCCGACAAAGTAAATGAAAAAACCCAAACCGAAAACACCAAAAACGATCGACGGTACACCTGCGAGATTGTTCACGGCAATTCTAACAATTCTTACAAGAGGTCCCTGCTTTGCATATTCCCTTAAGTAAAGTGCTGTAAGTACACCAAACGGAACAACAGCAATACTCATAAGCAGTACCATCATAACGGTTCCAAATAACGCAGGGAATACTCCTCCCTCGGTGTTAGATTCTCTTGGATCATCAAATACAAATTCCCACAGCTTAGAGAAAATAAAACCAGCCTGAGCGTAAATCGGCATATCATTCGGCTGGTATACTCTCACTATGCTCATCAACGGAATTTCTTTTACTATACCGGATGCGGTTATGCAAACAACATTGAATTTTGTTCCGATATTTGAAAGTGAGTCAACTTTTTGTCTTAAAGCTTTATAATCGACATCAAAATCTTTTATCTGCTGTTCTAAAGATTTGATTTGAGGAACAGCCTGCTCTTCCCTTCCGCGGTATTTGTATTCGATCTTCTTAATCTTAAGGCGGAGATCTTCAATCTTGTAATTTATTCTTCCTATTCCAGATTTCTCAATAGCACTAATTTCTTTTCGTATGTT
>CAZTDB010000455.1:0-2982 GCA_964612385.1 uncultured Ignavibacteriaceae bacterium | reverse complement strand
ATAGAATTGCAGCTTCCTCTTTATATGTATGCAGCGCGTGAGCTGATAAAAGCCGGGTTAAATTATGAATACCAGCCTGCAGGAGCCGAGATTTATTCGCTTAAGTTTACCGAAAGCGATTTTGGCAAAAAGAATTTTACTCTTCCTAAGTATGGATCGGAAGACAAAACGCCGATTGAAAAAATTATTGAAAGAAATGAACAATTAATTTCAATCTGCCTTGATGCTGTAAAGAATTATGTAATTGAAATCAGCGAAGGAAAATTCAGTTTATCCAAAATGAAAGACCGCGAAAGTAAAATATGCTCGTACTGCGACTTCAAACTTATTTGCCGTATTGAGGAGGTTGGGGGGTGATGGTTCTTGGGTGGTTGGGGGTTGGAAGTCGGAGGTTGGGTGGTGGAAGTCGGAGGTTGAGAGGAGTGATGCTGCCAGACTGAATTTTATTTCCATTTTCCAAGTTACAATGATAGAAGTATTAGCAGTGGGGAAATTATCGTTATGACAAATTCATTTCTCTCGCTGAACTTCCTTTACAAAACTTATCTTCAACCTTACTAATTTAATAATACTTTTGTGCTTCTTTGAGCCTTCGTGTCTTTGTGGCGAAGAAAAGCGTTGCTAAATAGAAGACAGAAGTAAGAAGATTTAATTTCGATTGGAGTATAAATGATGATTGTTCATAAATTTTTTCTGTGGATTAAACTAACTTTTTGATTAAGTTGCAATCGAAAAAAATTAGTACGTACTCAATCATTCAAATAACTCATAATTTAGGATTCATCAATGAAATTACTGCCTGTTATCATTCTCTTATTATTTTGTTTTAATCTTTTGCGTGCTCAGGAGTATTACAAGTCGCATATCAAATCTGAAATGAAGCGCGGAGAAAAATCTTTGCGATTGAATAAAATTCAATACCCGGGTGACGATAGGTTCGATGTAACGTATTATAAGCTGGATATAACAATTGCTTCCATTGCTAAGAAAAAAATAAGCGGAAATGTTGTTGTAAACGGCAAAAGTCTTGCCGATTCATTACTATCCATTTACCTTGATTTGCAAAGTGTTCTAAAGGTCGATTCGGTGCTCGGAAAAAATGGCAAGCTCGGTTTTTCTCACTCGGAAAATAAGCTTCACATCAACTTTGATTCCGTAATAAATTTAGGAGGAGAATTTAGCATAACGGTTTATTACGGCGGAACCCCGGGTTCAAGCGGTTTCGGCAGCTTCGAATTCGGAACGCATAATGGCACTGCGTCTATTTATACATTAAGTGAGCCTTACGGAGCGAGCGATTGGTGGCCCTGCAAAGATACTCCCGCCGATAAAGCCGATTCATCCGATGTTTGGATTACCTGTTCAAACACAATTATTCCGGTATCAAACGGTAAGCTTGAAGAGATTGTGGAAAACCCCGGTAACACTCACACATATAAATGGAAGAACAGTTATCCGATTGCAAATTATTTAATCTCATTAGCCATTTCCAACTTTATCGTGTATGAACAATTCTACAAATATTCCGAGACCGATTCGATGCCTGTTATTCATTACATCTATCCCGAGCATTTTAGTCAGGTTAAACCAGAGCTTGATAAAACAATTAAAATGATTGAAATATTTTCCGAGAAGTTCGGTGAGTATCCTTTCTTAAAAGAAAAGTACGGACATGCTCAATTCGGATGGGGCGGGGGAATGGAACATCAAACGGTATCGTCAATGGGATTAAATGCTTTTAATGTTTACACAATCTCGCATGAGCTTGCACATCAATGGTTTGGCGATAAAATTACATGCAAAGATTGGCACAACATCTGGCTTAATGAAGGCTTTGCCACTTATTCAGAGGGGATATATTTTGAAGCTTTAAATGGAAAGAACGCTTATAAAAATTTTATTAATACCGAGATGTATTATGCTAAGCTGGCAAAAGGTTCAATCTATGTAAAGAATATTTCTTCAATAAATGAAATCTTTAATTCTTATCGAAGCTATGCTAAAGCTGGAATTGTTCTGCACATGCTTAGGGGAGTATTGGGCGATTCGCTTTTTTTTAAAACATTAGAAAAATATGCAAACCATCCCGAATTCTCTTATGGTGTTGCCGTACCCGAAGATTTTCAAGCCGTAGCCGAAGAAGTTTCCGGGCAGCCGCTTGAATATTTTTTCAAGCAGTGGATATACGGTGAAAATTTTCCTATCTATTCAGTTTATTGGAATTACACCCAGCAAGATGAAAATAATTATTCCGTTCATGTTAATATAAATCAAAGTGTTAATTCCAATCCGGCATATTTTTCAATGCCCGTTCAAATTAAAATTTTAACTCAAGCGGGGGATACAACTGTAACTGTGTTTAATGATAGTCAAAGTCAATCCTGTTCGTTTAGTGTAAGAGGAGTTCCGTACTCTTTACAATTTGATCCGGATAATTGGATATTGAAAGAAGTATCTGTTGTATTGGGTACGGATGAAGAAATCCAAACTCCGACGGAATTTATGTTGTATCAGAACTATCCCAATCCCTTTAACCCTACTACAAAAATCAGTTGGCAGACACCGGTAAGCGGTTGGCAAACTTTGAAAGTATTTGATGTCCTCGGAAATGAAGTTGCTTTGCTTGTAGATGAATACAAACCGACGGGAAGTTATGAAGTTGAGTATACTTCTATAAATACACACCATAATGTGTCTTTACCAAGCGGTGTATATTTTTATCAGATAAAGGTCGGAGATTATATTCAAACAAAAAAAATGGTACTTTTGAGATAAGCTTAAACTTAAATTTATGAAAAAATTTTTTACTATCATTTATTTGTTAAGCGGTATTTTACAATTAACGCTTGCACAATGGGAATTGCGATATCCGCCGCAGCCAACGGCAGGAATAAACGATATGTGCTTTTTAAATCCGTCTACTGGTTTTGCCGTAAATAATGCAGGAAGTATTTTGAAAACGACTGATGGCGGATTGCATTG
>CAZTDB010000454.1:0-2982 GCA_964612385.1 uncultured Ignavibacteriaceae bacterium | reverse complement strand
AGGCAGCAAACTTTTTATCTCCGTTAAAGTCATTAAGAATAAAATTACAGGCATCCATTAAATTATCGGCAACAAAAGTGGGAAAATTATTTTCTTTTTTCAATAGAGAAATACTTTCCTTCCCATAACCGGTTTTTACAAGGATTGTCTTCAATCCGGCGTTCATACCGCAGTGAATATCGACTATTGAATCACCTATGAAATATGAAGTGCTGAGGTCTATCTGAAATTGCTTTGCTGCTTCGTAAACCAATTTTGGTGAAGGTTTTCTGCATTCACACTCTTCGGCTGTATTATAGTCAGGATGATAAGGGCAATAATAAAACGCATCAATTTCTACATGATCAATTTTCAGCAGCTCATTTATTTTGATATTCACAGCTTCCACATCTGAGGTTTCTAACAATCCGCGGGCTAAACCGGACTGATTTGAAATAACGATGAGCTTGGCATTTAAATTTGTCTTAAGCTTATTAAGAGCCTTTCCTGTATCCGGTAAAAGAGTAACTTTTTCGGGATCACCTAAATATCCGGGGTCTTCATTCAAGGTTCCATCGCGGTCTAAAAATACACCCACAAAAGCCATTAGTCAGAATTAAGAATAGTTTTATATAGTTCAATATATTTTTTCGCAGAGGAGTTCCAGCTAAAATCAGATTTCATACCGTTCTTCATTATCTTGGTCCAGACTTTCTTATTCTTAAATATTTTCATAGCTCTTTGCAGTTCTTTAACCATAGCAGCAGAATCGTAGGCTTTAAATACAAAACCGCTCCCTTCGCCGTTCTTTTCATTAAATTTAATTACGGTATCAGCTAATCCACCTGTTTCGCGAACAATCGGAACGGTTCCGTACATCAAGCTGTACATTTGATTTAAACCGCATGGTTCGTATTTCGAAGGCATTAAATAAATGTCTGCTCCTCCTTCAATCAAGTGCGCAAGTTCATCATTGAAGCCAAGATAGGCGGCAAATTTTTTAGGATACTTTCTTGTCATCTTATCAAAAAATACATGGTATTTCTTTTCACCATTGCCCAACAAAATCATCTGGATGTCAAGCTTCATCATATCTTCAAAAGCTTCACTAATTATATCAAATCCCTTGGTATCGAACAATCTCGAAATTAGTCCTACGATCGGAATGTTCTCATCGTATTCAAATCCAAACTTTTGTGCTAATTCTTTTTTGTTTGCCTGCTTTAACTCTATAGTTTTTATGTTGAACTTCTTCGGAAGCATTTTATCTTTTTCAGGATTCCAAACACGGGTATCAATTCCATTAATTATTCCGTATAGATCATTTTTCCGCTTCATCAAAAGAGCCTTCAAGCCGCCGCTAATTTCGTCATCGGTTCTAATTTCGTTTGCATAAGTTTCACTTACTGTGTTGATTGCGTCTGCAAACAACAAACCGCCTTTCAAAAAATTTATCTTTCCGTTATGTTCTAATCCTTTTTCCGAATTCATTTCAACCGGCAGACCTGTTTTTGCAAAGGTCGATTTTGGAAATTCGCCCTGATACGCAAAATTATGAATTGTGAAAAGCGTTTTGAATGAAGAGAAATTCGGTTCATCTTTATAAATTGTTCTAAGATACGCCGGAATTAATCCGCATTGCCAATCATTACAATGAATTATATCAGGTATCCATCCCAATTTTGAAATCAATTCAAACACAGATTTAGATAAAAGAATAAAGCGCTCGTCATTATCCGGATATTCCTCGCCTGTCAAAGGGTCAGCGTACAAACTTGTTCTGCTGCCGAAATATTCATGGTTATCTAAAAAGTAGATTTGGACACGAACCTTTTGTCCGGGTAAAAAGCATGATTTAAGGGAAAATATAACCTCCTTACCTGCAATGTTTATCGTCAAATCTTTAAGCCGAACAACCTCATGAATTTTGAACTTCCGGCTGTCGACAGCACCGTATTTAGGAACAACAATCCTAACCTCGTGTCCCATTTCAGCCAGCATTTGAGGTAAAGCGGCTGAAACATCAGCCAACCCGCCGGTTTTTACGAAAGGAACCACTTCAGAGGATACAAAAAGAATCTTAAATTTTTTTGAAGGCATTTTTTGTAAGTAATTTTTTATTTGGTGTTCAAATTTAATCAAATAATTGAGCATCTCAAAGAAATCATGGGGTTGATATTTAACGGTCGAAAACACTATTAGCCGTATTCCGGGCACGAGATTATTGTAAAATTATAGTGTTTTTATCATGCTATTACGCACTCTATGCACAACTAAAAGATGACACCTTTTTAAAGTTCTTGACATCGATCCTCACTCGATGTTATAAAAGCTATCTTGATGTAATTTCTATTAAAAGGTAAAGATATCATCTCTCCACACTAATCTCTTTGCATATTGCGTGTTTTTTAATTAATACTCGCTCAGTAAAGAAGGGCAATCCTTCTTCATCAATGGTATTCATGTTAATAGATATCCCGATGTTACCGCTTCTTTTCTCTTTTTAACAAATGGATTAAGCGTTATATTAAGAGTAAGTTTTTAGAATTATTAGGTATCAAGAATGAAAAGAATAGCATCGGCAATAATCATTTTATTACTGTTACTAACAATTGCTTCTTGCGGCACTTCAACCGGTAGCAGATATGAAAAAAAAGAAACTACGGCAACACCCGGGGATACTGATAAAGAAACAGAAACAGAGAAAAGAGAGCTTGATGAAGATTTTGACATTGCTCCATACAAGACGAAGATCTCAACCGACGAAGACAAGCCTAACAATAAAAGCCCTGAAATATTAAACGATGTTTGGTATGATTATCCCGAAACGGAAGATGCAATAGAAGACCCGGCAGATCAGGACATCACTCAAGTTGAGGGATACCGCGTTCAAGTAATTACAACTGACGATTTGGATGAAGCAAATGAATTAAGGGCAGAAATTTATTTTAAAACTAATCAAAAAAATATTTGATGAAAAACTTGGAAATTCGCCATACTTAG
>CAZTDB010000453.1:0-2989 GCA_964612385.1 uncultured Ignavibacteriaceae bacterium | reverse complement strand
CATCCGCAGTCGAAGCAGTTGAGCCGGCTACGCTTCCGTCAGCCATGTTTTCTCTTACCATCATTGCACCAAAGAATAAATCACGCTTTACGGTTTCTCGCGCTTCTTCAATCGTAATTCCCTTCTTCTTTCTTAAATTAAAATAGATATTCGCAAAATCACTATGCTTATCTGACTTTTCCGGATCGATTATTCTTACTCCATTAAGGTTTACGCCTAATTTCTCAGCATCCTTTCTGACTTTCTCTTCATTGCCGATTGTAATGACTGAAGCTAAGGAATTTTTTGTTAAAATTTCAGCTGCCTTTAATACCCGCTCATCGTGAGATTCGGGCAAAACAACTGTTTTTTTTCTTTTTACTGCTTTTTCTTTTATCTGATTTAACAATTCTGACTCCATTGTATAACCCCTATTATTATTGAAAATTTGACGTTTAAAGTTAGTAAAATGCCAATATAAAACCTTAGAATTTTCGACGATTAAAAGAAAACTTGGTACTATGTTGTTTATTGTGGGTAAGATATCCTTTAATAGTTACCTTGAGAAGTAAAATAATTAATTCTATTAGAAAATAATGTCAATCAAATTTATCTTTTTTTAATTATCAATTACCGTCAGCTTTAGTTTACCTAATTTTAGGTAGGCAGACGGATAAAGAAATAGTTCGTCCGTTCGCTTTCCAAAGGAATCCTCCAAAGGAATCCTTCGGACCTTCGGAAGAAGCGAACGGTAAGTGAGAGAAAAAAAATTACACATTATTACTTACACTGAAGATAATTTTTCAACTCATGTTATAATGAAGTTTTCTATATCGAATGTATGTTTTAGTTAAACCACCCACTATAATCTACATAGACCCATAAAATTAATAACTCATGTTACGCAAAATATTAGTCAATAGATTAAATTCGAACGTAAAGACGGGGCATGCCCCGTCTCTACAACCTAATAATGCGTAAAATATCGCATAGATTGAGTACGAGGACAAACGGTTATATGAACACTATGTAAGGTGAGTTACTAATTCGCTTTAATGAGTATGTTTAAAATATCTTAAGTAAAAAACTCACGTTTCTTTGTTGGTTCAAAAATTAAATTAAAAGTTGACCATCGGTCAACTTGTATACTAAAAATTAAACCACTAATTAATTTTATGTGGAACGATGTTTATCGAACAGCAGCCTGCCGTAACGATCTTTATTGCTGCTGCCGAACCAATTATATTTAAACTATCGATATGAATAAGTATTTAAATAAATTCATTAATAAAAAAGGCGCGTATGTTCTTGTACTCTATTCATCATCGAATAAGTCTGTTCAAATCGGCAGGCTCGGCAAAATGAAACTAAAACCCGGCTGGTACATCTACACCGGCAGTGCATTCGGTTCGGGAGGTTTAGCTGCCAGATTAAAACGACATTTAAGTAAACAGAAGAAAATTTACTGGCATATTGATTATTTACTTCAACACATTAAGCTGAGAGAAATTTGGTTCACAGATCATTTCGAAAAATTAGAGCTTGAATGGGTGAAAATATTATCGCTTTTATCGGGTAATAATATTCCAATGAAAAATTTCGGCTCATCGGACTCAAAATTAGATAGTCACTTATTTTATTTTGAGAATCGACCTTCGATTACTAAGTTTCGATTGCTTACCGGGATGAGAAAAAAACTTATGATAAATATTATTAAGAAAATTAAAATATAGAGGGAAAAATAATGAGCAACTCAAAAAGAAAATTTTCGCGAAGCTTAACAGAAAAGCTCCTGCGTCAAATAGGGAAAGATTTAGAAAGTAAAAAGTTTGACTCAATTGAAAAAGCCAATGAATATATTAAGAATAAATATATCGGTAAAAAATTTGATGATAATGATGATCCAAATGCTTCTGACGCAGAAAAAGCCCAGGATTTAGTTTATGAAGCATGGGATATTGATGACACTAAAAAAATTATTCGCTTAGCCGAAAAGGCTCTTCAGCTTGACGAAAATTGTGCCGATGCTTATTGCTTATTGGCAGAAAACAAAGCCGAAACATTGGAGCAGGCGAAGGAATATTATCTAAAAGGAATTGAAGCAGGGAAAAAATCTTTGGGTGAAAAATTTGAGGAGTATAAAGGCAGCTTTTGGGGACATCACGAAACACGTCCGTTTATGCGTGCAATGAACGGTTATGCAAATATTTTATGGATGCTTAAAGAAAAAAGCAAAGCAATTCAAATTATGAAAGAAATGATTCAGCTTAATCCAAATGACAACCAGGGAATTCGTCATCTCCTATTAACAAAACTTCTTATTATGAACCGACTTTTAGAAGCGGAGAAACTCATGTCGGATTATGAAGATGACGGTTCCGTAGAATGGCATTATTCTAAAGCGTATTTGTACTTCAATAAGCGAAGTAAGAGTTTTTTAGCCGATGATGCATTCAAAGAAGCGATGGAATACAATTCTTATGTTCTCCAATATCTTTTGGGTAAAAGAGAAATACCTAGTGAAATGCCGGAGTATATTAGCCCCGGAGATAAGGACGAAGCTATTTCTTATCTTAATTCAGCCATTGAATTATGGGTGAATAATAAAAAGGCTCTGATATGGATAATGGATATGTATCGCAAATACGAAAGCGAACTTGAATTATTAATTCAACAGCGTGAAAGAGACAAAAGAGAAAGATTTGGCGAAAGTTGCGAAGATGAATAAGTGCAATAAAAAAAAGAGTTTTACTATTCCACTTTAGACTGTATAAAAAATCTCTTTTTATTTTTTAAATAAAACGACATTTTATTAATAAAAAATAATTGAGGAAGTAAAGGTAATTATCACTTACCGGCTGCTGTAGCTATCAACAGGAATACTATTAGGGCTATCTAAAAACCCTTTGACCAATGTGTACATGGGATTTGTTGATCTAAAAAGCATCGCTCTATTTTTTAGAGGGGAATTTCAAAACAATTATTCAAATTGAAAAACAATAAAATTACG
>CAZTDB010000452.1:0-3001 GCA_964612385.1 uncultured Ignavibacteriaceae bacterium | reverse complement strand
AAAGGCACGGTAATCGATCTATTAAATGAGAACAAAAAATTATTTGCCGGATTGCGTGTTAAAATTTTTGGCTGCGGACCAACTCCTATGCTTAGAGCATTAAAAGAATTTAGTATCGAAAATAATTTGGATTGTGAAGTTTCAACAGAATGTGCAATGGCATGCGGATTTGGAATTTGCCAGGGTTGTCCCATCGAAAGCACAACTGTTCATGATAAATATCTTCTTGTATGCAAGGATGGACCGGTGTTCAATGTTAGAGATGTTGTAATATGAATAAAGTGGATTTATCAGTAGAAGTCGGAACATTAAAGCTGCGCAATCCTGTTTTGCTTGCCTCCGGTACTGTTGGGTACGGCAGCGAAATGGCTGAATTTATTGACCTAAATAAAATTGGCGGAATAGTTACAAAATCATTAAGTTTGAAACCGAGGAAGGGGAACCCTCCGCAGCGAATAGTGGAAACTCCAGCCGGTATGTTGAATGCAATTGGCTTGGCTAATGTTGGAGTTGAAGTTTTTATAAAGGAGAAAATTCCCTTCTTAAAAAAATTTGATGTACCTTTAATCTGTAACATTGCAGCCGGCACTTATGAAGAATACATTGAATGCACAAAAATTTTAACTGAAGAAGATTCAATATCTGCTTTCGAGATAAATGTCTCATGTCCAAATGTTAAGGAGGGCGGATTACAATTTGGAAATAATATTTCAGCCGTGGGAAAAATAACTGCAGGCGTTAGAGCAGTTACTAAAAAGCTTTTGATTATAAAATTATCCCCTAACGTATCGAACATATCTGAATTTGCAAAAGTTGTAAAAGAAGAAGGCGGAGATGCAGTTTCTGCGATCAATACATTAGTTGGTGCTTCATTCGATATAAACACACGGAAACCAAAAATTAAAAATATTCAGGGCGGATTATCCGGTCCGGCAATCAAACCCGTAGCTGTTGCCAAAGTATTTGAGATAAAGCAAAAAGTTGATATCCCGATTATCGGTATTGGCGGAATAATGAATTGGAAAGATGTAATAGAGTTCATGATTGCCGGAGCTTCGGCTGTTCAGCTTGGAACAGTTAATTTTATTGATCCAACGGCAGCCGAAAAAATTATTTCGGGGTTGGAAGAATATTGCTCAAAAAATAATGTTAAAAATATATCTGAGTTAACCGGTTCTTATGTTATTGATTAGATAATATGAATTTAGAAAAATCGCTTGCCAAATTATTTTCACTGCACACTTTCGGAATAAAGCTTGGTTTGGATAATATCAGGAAACTTCTCGAGGTGTTAGGAAATCCGCAAGAACGGTTAAGGTCTTTTCACATCGCCGGTTCGAACGGAAAGGGAAGCACCGCGGCATTTTTAGCAAGCATATTGCAGGAATTCGGGTATAAGGTTGGTTTATATACTTCACCGCATTTTGTCCGATTCAATGAAAGGATTAAAATTAATGGTGAAGAAATCCATGACCGGGATGTCGCTTTGTTTATAGATAAGTATGAAAAATTTATTGATGAAAACGGAATTACATTTTTCGAAGCCACTACTGCAATGGCATTCGATTATTTTGCAAAGAACAAAGTTGACTATGCGGTAATCGAAACAGGTTTAGGCGGACGGCTCGATGCAACCAACGTATTGAATCCTATGGCTGTTATTATCACTTCAATCAGTTATGAGCATACTGATATACTGGGAGATAAATTAGAACAGATTGCTTCAGAAAAAGCAGGAATAATAAGAGGCAAAACAAAAGTGTTCATAGGTAAAATGCCTGATGAAGCTCAGCAAATCATAACACAAAAATGCGATGAAACCAAAAGCGAATTATTTAATATTGAAGACTACACTATCGAAAAACATAACTCTCTTGAGCTTTATACGGAAGAAATTGAACTCGATGAATGGACAATGCCGCTAAGGGGCGATTATCAAAAATATAACGCCGCTTTAGCAGGATTGGTGGTAGCTAAAGCCTTGGATGTAAGGCGTTTCAATATCATAAGCGCAGGAATAAGAAATGTAATTAAGAATACGGGACTTCAAGGGAGATATGAATTCTTTAATAAAGAACCCGACATAATTTTCGATTCTGCACATAATCCTGAAGGAGTTCAAAATTTTTTGTATGAATTTCAAAAAGCTTCGAATAAATATGCTAAAAAAGTTTTACTATTCGGGGTTATGCGCGATAAAGCAGCAGAGAGCATGTTAAAAATGTTAGCTGAATCTTTTGACGAAATTCATATAACGCAAATTGAAAATGTAAGGACTCGCAGCATAGAGGAACTGCAAGAAATTACCGATAAATTATCACTAAAGGTTATTAAGGAAACCTTTCCGGCTGAGTTTGTACAGAATTTTAAGGAACATGAAGCTAACGAATGCCTGGTGGTATTAGGCAGCATCTATTTATTAGGCGCAATAAAATCCGAACTAAGGGAGTACAAAAATGCTTGACATTCTTTTTGATAAGCACTATGTTTCGAACAGCCTCTTGTTCCTATCAGTAAATAATTTATTTTTATAGAAACATAAACCCCGAAATCATATCCGGATTTTACCGTTGAAAGTATTATTTAATCAATTGTTCAATTATTGTTAACTAACAAATTAGGGTCGTATCATGCCAATGGACATTTCTGAACTCAAATCAAAAAAAATTGTAGAGCTTAATCAGATAGCTAAAGATTTGAATATTTCTGACTACAGCGATTTGAGGAAACAAGAATTAATTTTTAAGATCTTGGAAGCTCAAACAGCCAAGGACGGATTAACTTTCTCTAAGGGTGTTTTGGAAGTTCTGCCCGATGGTTACGGATTCCTCCGTTCCTCGGATTACAACTATCTTCCTTCGCCCGACGACATTTATGTGTCACCTTCACAGATAAAAAAGTTCAGCCTTAGAACCGGCGACTTTGTAAGCGGACAGGTTAGACCGCCAAAAGAAGGTGAACGATTCTTTGCTCTTCTTCGTGTTGAAGCCGTGAACGGTTT
>CAZTDB010000451.1:0-3003 GCA_964612385.1 uncultured Ignavibacteriaceae bacterium | reverse complement strand
ATAATAAAAGTGATTTGCTATTTCTGCACTTAGCTCAGGACTTTTGTTAACCACACTAATTTCAATCATACCATACTCATTCGGCTCGAAGGATAAATCGTTCGAAAAAGCTTTCAGAATTTTATCCATGTTGCCGTCTGTGATTTCGTAATAATCTTTTAACTTATATTTATTGATAACGCTTGTAAGGGCTGTCCGGCTGTTCAAAATACCGAGCAGCACATCTTCCGAACTGCCGGACACTCCAAGCAGCTTCGAGCCAAGCGATGCTGCACTCGATTTGCCTCCTACTAAGCCCGCTAATCCTCCTAAACCAAACGAACTTTCAGGAGGCACTATTACTACCGACGTAGCTTTATATTTAACCGGTATTAAAAAGGAGATTCCTACTGAAAGCGCTATGATGATTAAAAGATTTATTATCAAAAATTTCCGCCACTTATAAAGTATGTAGAGATAATCTGAAAAACGAACGTCTTTTAATTTAGATTCTTCACTCATTGGATATTTCGGTTTTTTTGTTGAAAATAAATTGTTAATTACTGCTGCCTCAAAGGAAATAAGATATGTTCTATTCTACCTTTTCGAAGTGCAAAGTTAACTAAATTATTCACGTTAAGGCAACATTATTTTAAATACTGTATTTCCGCTTGTTTTTATTTTCCGAATACTAAGCTTTAAGGCTGTCATCAAATAATTAAGCGGATTTAACTCTAACGTAACTTATTTTTTTCTATAATATTATGATAACACATATCACAACTTACTTGACATTTTGTAATTTTATTATGATTTTCAACCAACAAAAAAAAGGATTTTATATAGACGCTTTGCTACAGGACTAAAAATTAACTTAATTTTTACCGGAGTAGCAAACGTATGCCGATTTAGGGAATTACTCTGGTCGGTTTTTTTGTTTCATATTGGAACTTTAAGAAAGGAGTAAATGTATATAGCAGTTGATACTAATAACCGGGCAAAAGTTATTTAATCACAAAGAAAGGAAGGGTAAGATGAAAACCATAAAAGCAAAAATCGAAAATCCTTTGTCGGACTTGATAAGCGATGACATTTACGAGTTGCTTCATTCGCAAGGCTTGATCGACGAAAAATCCGTACGAGATTACCAGATCAGAAAAAAATTCAAGCAGCTAAGAGCCAGTAAAGTAAGTGCGGGAGATGCAATCGATTCTATTCGCGAAGAATATCCCTATCTTCAGTTCGATACCATCAGAAAAATTGTCTATCAGATAAGCAAGTAAATCTGAACGTGTAGAAGTCGATGAATTATCTCTTCTTCACGGTTAACTCATTTCAGTAGAAATGAGCTGGTGAATCGTTTCTTGACAAAGTATATCGATCGATATATATTTCAATCGACTCTTTCAGAGGGTTCTCCCCTGCCCTTTGATGGTAATGAGTCAAGCCCAGTGGTACCCCATCACTGGGCTTCATCTTATTTTGAGGATTAAAAATGGCTAAAGTAAAGAAGAAACCAGGCAAAACTTTTAAGAAAACAATTCAGTCCCCATTCGGAATTTACTGGGAAAAGAAAAACTATATTTTTCTGTTCACAGGATTTATTTTACTCATTGTTGGTTTTTATGTAATGAGCATCGGACAATGGGACAGCTTTCCATCTTTAGTTATCTCTCCGATAATTTTAATCATTGCCTATATACTTATTTTTCCTGCTTCTATTTTTTACAAAAAGAAAGACGAAAAAGTTAATACCGAGGAAAACGACGTTGCTTCTGGCTAAAGTGAAAGGTAACCTTGTTTCAACTCAAAAAAATTCAAACCTTAAAGGGCATAAACTCCTTTTAACTCATCAAATTGATTTGGAAGGAAACTTGGTGGGTAATAAAGATATTATTGCATTAGATTTAACCGATGCCGGGATTGGCGACACTGTTCTTGTTGCTCAGGAAGGCGGCGCTGTAAGACAAATTCTTCAGTCAAAAAAAGTTCCGGCTCATTCAATAATTGTGGCTGTAGTAGATAAATTAGAAGTTAAAGAAAACAGCATTCACTACTAAATTCTATTCAATGTGACAAAACTAAGCATTGAACGTTTAGCAAACCTAAAATTGCTTCTTGCCGTTGACGGCATTGGTCCTGCAAAAATCAGGCAGTTGCTTTCAAAATTTAAATCGACAGATAACATTCTTTCAGCCGATTTAACCTCACTTATTTCCGTAGAGGGAATCAGTAAAAACCTTGCATCAAGAATCCAGAAGATTAATCATCAGAAACAAGCTGCTTTTAAAAAGCTTCAAACAGAATTGGAACGCCTCGAAAAGATCGGCGGCAGAATCATAACTATTTGGGATGACGAATATCCGCCGCTGCTTAAAAAAATATACGATCCGCCATTGATTCTGTATTATGCCGGAAATTTTAATGAAACCGATAACACTTCAATCGCTGTTGTGGGAACAAGGCAGCCAACAAGCTATGGTAAACAGCAAGCTGAAAATATAACCGGCGAATTATCAAAGCTGAGTATTACAATAGTAAGCGGAATGGCAAGAGGAATCGATTCAATTTCTCACCGGATTGCCTTACGCAACGGGGGAAGAACTATTGCAGTTATCGGCTCGGGTTTAAATGTAGTTTATCCGCCTGAAAATAAAAAGTTGTTCGATGAAATTGTCGAAAGGGGATTAATCATTTCCGAATATGAATTGGATACAAAACCCGATGCAGTGAACTTTCCGAAAAGAAACAGAATAATTTCCGGCTTATCGCTTGGAACAATTATCATAGAAACCGGCATAACCGGCGGTGCTATGCAAACTGCAAGATTTGCGTTAGACCAAAACAGAGAAGTCTTTGCAATCCCCGGAAATATAAATGTCAAGCAGTCGGAAGGAACAAATCTTCTAATTCAAAAAGGTGAAGCTAAGCTGATTAGAAATACAGAGGACATTCTTATTGAGCTTGAATTAAAGTTGAAACCAATCATAGGAAAGAATATTCCCAAACCCCAAATTGAGTTGA
>CAZTDB010000450.1:0-3003 GCA_964612385.1 uncultured Ignavibacteriaceae bacterium | reverse complement strand
CACTTTCCATAGCCTTAATTTAATAACTTTTCACACAATTAACGGTAGAACCGTTTTCTTTTGATGTTAATGCAGCTTGCTTTCATTTCTTTCTATTTTTTGTCGGTTAGTAGTGATTATTTTTAATAAAGTATTGATTAAAACAGAAAATGAAGCATTGGAAAATATAAAAGATGCGATTAGGTCCTATTTAGAAACCGTTAAGGAATTAAGCAAAGGTGTAAAGTCGCGATATATAGAAGTTGGATAATCAACGCCCCGACTGCGCGGCATCAGCCATCAGGAAGCGTGAAGGCTTTTATGGAAGCAGGTATTATGATTGCCCGCCAAGGTAAACACATCACAATGACAGATTACAAACATATCATAACAATCCCCCAGGCAAACCCGATTAACTCTTTTACAATGGCTGGTATTATAAAAGATGACTAATTAACAATCGAAGAGTTCAAAAAATTAGTATGATGATTAAGTCGCCTGATGCAGTAGGCTAAGCCTTCGAGGTTAACAACGGAATAAATTCCTACTTCAAATCCCTACTTGATTATCAGCATCTTCTTCAAACTCACGAAATTTTCTTTAACAGAGTATCCACTTGCTGATAATCTATAAATGTAAACGCCCGATGATAGATTCAATATATCCGCATTTATTTCAATTGAGTAAAAACCTGATTTTTGAAAACCGTTTATTAGCTCTGCTTTTTTCTCACCGGAAATGCGGAACAGTTCAATTATTATTTTTGAATCAAGCGGCAATTGGTAATCAATCCGTGTAGTTGGATTGAACGGATTTGGATAATTCTGGCTTAGTGAGTAACTATCGGGCACACCAATTTCAACCTCGGATGATAAATAGAAATACTCGAATCTGCCGCCGAAATCAATTTGCTTTAACCTGTACTTGTACTTTCCCGTATTTAAGTCTTTATCGGTATAAGTGTATTCTTGAATTTTGGTGGATGTGCCCGCTCCTTTTACAAATTCGATTTTAATCCATAATTCTGTGTTATCCCCCCCGATGGCAGTTCTTTCAATTTCAAAGCCGGAATTGTTTAGCTCGGTTGCGGTAGACCAATTTAGCCGGACGTTACGCTGTTCAACTATGGCGGTAAAAGAAATAAGCTCAACAGGTATCGGCAGACCGTTAATAGTGCCGCTCCCGGTGACAGTACCTGAAATGCTGTTAACGCCTATATCTGTTCCCTCGCCCAAATTAATTGATGCACCCGCATCAATTACTATGCTGCTTTGAGCAAGGATATTAATAGATAAGCAGACAGATAATAATAATCCTTTCATATTATTCCTCATTCAATTTTAGGAATGAGTATTTCAATTTCGGTAATGACTTTATATCGGTTATATATTCTGCCAACTCTTCTTTCAATCGTTTAATTTCGCTTATCTCATCATTCAATTCGGAGAGAGAAGATAATTTACTTATAAGTTCCGCATTTTCGGTGGACATTTTTTTAACTAAATCTTTTAGCTGATCGTTCTGCTCTTTTAATTCATGTATTGCCTTAACTATTATTGGCAGAAGATTTCCCGGTGTTGCTTCTAATCTATCGGAATTGTCTTTAAGTACGAGATTTAACCACTCAACATTTGCTGAGATTTGTGCTTCATCTAATTCTTGTGCAATGAATCCTGCTGCCGGATAATCTGCAATTTTACTTCCGTCGGAAATTCCGTTCTCATACCATTCGCGTCTGTCCCAGTTAAATTGTCTTGGTTTAAGCTTCATAAGAAAATCCAATCCAAATGAAAGGTCTCGAATATTTTTCTTATCCCTTATATCCGAAAGAGAAGTAATGGAAGTTACATTGCACCTAAGCGATGAAATTTGATTATTGCCAAGAGTAATTTGATTAGAAACATTGCTTGAGCTTGCCTGAGCGCCATAACCAATCATTGTGTTATTGCTTCCCGAAGTAAGAGCATTACCTGCGCCATAGCCTAATGCAGTGTTTAAATTATCTTTAGAAGAGCTAAGGGCACTATAACCGATTGCTGTATTCGCATATCCCGTTAGATTGTAATAGAGAGCAGCCGCCCCTACAGCCGTATTGTTCGAGCCGGTTGTGTTACCGGATAGAACATTAGTTCCACATCCCGTATTACCCACCCCCGTGGTTGTATTTTCAAGTGTATTGGTTCCGATTGCTGTATTAGAATAGCCTGTGGTAAGTTTATTTAATGTGTAATCGCCTACGGCTGTATTGTAACCTAAAACTCCGGTCAGCTCAAAGTTGCCTGAGCTTCTTCCGATGAAAAGATTGTCGGAAGTAACACCCTCTTTTTTATAATCGTGAATGAACCGGAAAGCTCCTTTATAAATTACTCCCACACCCTCACCGGTAGTACTGGCAAGCCGCATACTTTTGCTTAGTTCAAGATAGCCGTTTGCCTGTCCTAAAGTTAAAAATGTAGTTGAAGCATCCTTAACATAGAAGAAGCCGTCTGCCGCTATAGTGTTTGTAATACTTTGTGCATGGAGTGTAAAAGATGCGGCAGAAATCAATAAGAAAAGCGTACAGATTCTCATATAAACCTCCTGTTATATTTTTGAAATTAGAAAAATAATCAGCCGATTGACTGCTATTATTTTCTTATTAACTATTTGGAGTAAGCCTTAAGTAGCAATTTAATACACACGAAAAAGTGCCTTAAATTCTTCAAGATCTGTATTTTGACCTTGCCGGTACACTTATCGAAAACGAGCGTGCGTAAAGCGAACTCAAAAAATTAAACTTTATTTTATCACAAGAAGATTCAGAATTATTAGCCTTGCTGCAGGGTAGGAAAAAACAATAACAAATATTTATCCGCAACCGCTGGGAACTTAAACTATTTTAATATCAGTTACGACGCATGAAAAACACTTCGGAAATAATCTTACTTTACCATCCCGAATTTCTTATTCTTAGCCGTCATCTTAATAAATGTTTGCCCGAACGTACAATCACTTGTAGACCATTCATTTGGCAAAGTTTCAAAT
>CAZTDB010000449.1:0-3016 GCA_964612385.1 uncultured Ignavibacteriaceae bacterium | reverse complement strand
GCTTGCCGCAAAAAATGTAATAGCCATATTGAAGGGAGAAACGCCGATAACATCTGTTGATTAACAGTTATCATAGTTTTGTTCAATATTAAGAAGTTAATTGCAGATGCATAAATTATTTTGATGTTGAAGATATTTTTATCATTTAGGAGTATTAAAAATGAGAATCGGAATTCCAAAAGAAAATCTTCTTGAAGAAAAACGGGTGGGATTAGCTCCGGCAGGAGTTGATTCGTTAGTTCGTGCCGGACACACGGTTTATTTAGAAAGCGGTGCGGGCGAGGGAAGTCATTTCAGCGATGAAGATTTCAACCGGACAGGAGCTACGATAGTTTTCAGCCCCGAAGAAGTTTACAAGAGAGCAGAGATGATTGTAAAAGTTTCGCCCCTTACTGTTGAAGAATCGGAAATGCTTCAAGAGGATCAAACACTGTTTGCTTTTCTTCATCTTGCAGTAGGAAAAAGAACTGTGGTCGAGAATCTGCTGAGGAAAAATATAACTGCTATCGGTTATGAATTAATTGAAGACGAAACAGGTCTGCCTGTGCTTCATTCGATGAGTGAAATCGCAGGTCAGCTTGCAATTCAGGTTGCTGAGAAATACCTCGAAAGCTACAGTGAAGGAGGAAGAGGAATATTGTTAGGGGGAATAACCGGAGTCGCACCGGCGGCAGTTGTAATATTAGGGGCAGGTGTAGTTGGCACAAGCGCAGCAAGAACCGCATTAGGCAGAGGGGCACAGGTTATAGTGATTGATAAAGATCTAAACCGGCTGAGAAGGATTGACCAAACTTTTGAGAAAAAAATTACTACCGTTATGGCAAATCCATACACCATCTCGCGTGGAGTAAAATTTGCCGATGTTCTGATTGGGGCAGTACTAATCAAAGGAGAAAAATCGCCGCACCTTGTAACCGAAGACATGGTAAAGCAGATGAAAAAGGGGGCAGTTGTTGTGGATGTCTCTATCGACCAGGGCGGATGTATCGAGACAAGCAGAGTTACTACTCTGTCCGATCCGGTTTATATTTTGTATGACGTAATTCATTACTGTGTTCCTAACATGCCTGCACTTGTTTCAAGAACAGCAACTTATGGATTAAATAACGCTGCACTCGATTATATTCAGGGTATTGCTGATAATGGTTTATTAAAAGCTCTCTCAGCGGATGCGAGCTTAGCAAGCGGTGTTTGTACCTTTCAAGGATGCTGCTCTAATGAATCTTTAGCTAACTTGTTTAACCTTGAATACAGAAGATTGAGGGTTTTTCCGACTAATTAGACTCGTACTTCATTTAATAAAAATTAAACAGAATTATTTTTTAGAGATGCCTTTACTTTATGGAATTGAAAAAAGATTTACCCTTAAATGTTCTTAATTTATATAAGAAAAAAGTTGTATCTGCCGCCGAAGCTGTAAAGCAAATTAATTCGGGTGATAAAATTTTAGTTCACTCAAATTGTGCAATACCGTTTACATTAATCAACGCTCTTGTTGAAAGAAAGAATGAACTTAAGGGAGTAGAAATTTATCATGCCTTAGCGGTAGGGGAGCTGTCGTACCTTCAACCCGGAATGGAAGAAAGTTTCATTCACAAATCGTTTTTTCTGGGAGCTAATTCACGAAAAGCTGTGGAAGAAGGGAGAGCGGAATTCATTCCAATCTTTTTATCGGAAATTCCGAAGCTGTTTGTAAGCGGTAAAATAAAGCTTGATGCCGCGCTTATTCATGTATCTCCTCCCGACGAGCACGGATTTTGTACTTACGGAGTAGAAGTTGGCTTAAGTAAAACCGGCACCGAGCGCGCAAAGACAGTGATTGCTCAGGTAAATCCGAATATGCCGCGTGCCTTAGGCGATAGTTTTATTCATCTCAGCAAAATAAACTTTATTGTTGAAGTTGATGAACCGATAGTTGAACTGCCTCAATTGGATGCGAATGTAAGCGCTGAATTGTTAAGCATGTATGATGCAATAGGTCGTAATGTAGCTGATTTAATTGAAGACGGCTCAACTTTGCAGCTCGGGATCGGTGTGCTTCCCGATAGTGTGCTGAAATTTCTGCATGATAAAGAACATCTTGGTGTTCATTCCGAATTATTTTCAGACGGTATTATCGATTTGATAGAAGAAGGCGTAATTACGAATGAAAAAAAATCTATTCATAATGGAAAAGTAATAGCCGGTTTTGTGATTGGGACAAAAAGAATTTATGATTTCATCGACAACAATCCCATTTTTGAATTTCACCCCACTGAATATGTTAACGATCCTTTCATCATTTCAAGAAACAATAAAATGGTTGCAGTTAATTCGGCTATCGAAGTAGACCTTACCGGACAGGTTTGTGCTGATTCTATCGGTCATAAGATGTACAGCGGATTCGGAGGACAATTAGATTTTATCAGAGGGGCTTCACGATCCGAAGGAGGCAAACCGATTATTGCATTACCTTCCACAACAAAAGATTTCAGGGTTTCGCGAATTGTCCCTCATTTAAAAAGCGGTGCAGGTGTTGTAACAACAAGGGGCGATGTACATTTTATTGTAACCGAGTACGGAACGGCAGATCTATTCGGTAAAACGATACGTGAAAGAGCAAAAGCATTAATTGAAATATCTCATCCGAATTTTAGAGAAGAACTTAACAAATATGCAAAGAAACAGAATTTAATTTGATATGATTGCCATTATAAGCGACATCCACGGATGTTATTATACTCTATTAGAATTGATAAAAAAAATCAAAGAGAAATACAGCGACATCACTCTTTACAGTGTTGGCGATTTGGTTGACAGAGGTAATTACAGCTTTGAAGTTGTTGAACTCATCAAATCCGAAAAAATTAAATTTACCAAAGGCAATCACGATGTTATGTTTTTGTATTTTATGACTGAACCATCTAATCCTTTGGGACAGCCTTGGTTATATAATGACTGTGAGAAGACACTTAAATCGTACCAGGAACATGGTAATCAATTTTCAGAGCATCTTGAGATAATTAAACCAGCACCG
>CAZTDB010000448.1:0-3018 GCA_964612385.1 uncultured Ignavibacteriaceae bacterium | reverse complement strand
TAATTTTACCAAATATAATTTACCCTGAGGAATTTTATCTTTCGATTGATTCCAAATTGCGACGGCTATATTTTCAGCCGAAGGTATTATGCCTTTCATAAAATCCGTATCAATATTCAAGTTTTTATGATCGACTTTTGATATAACATATTTGTGAATAATTTCCTTCAGCACTTTCACATCAATTACGAATCCTGTTTCGGGATTTATTTCGCCTGCAACCACAATCTCTAAAATATAATTATGTCCATGCCAATTGGGATTGCTGCATTTGCCAAAAATCCTTTCATTTTCTTCGTCGGATAAAATCGGATTGAACAAACGATGTGCTGCGCTGAATGTTTCTCGCCGGGTTACTAAAACCATATTCTCGCTTTCAATTTTTTAGAGCTTCGGCAACTTCTGAAGTGTGCCCTTCTACTTTAACCTTTGGAAAGATTTTTTTGACTTTGCCTTCTTCGTCTATCACAAATGTAGTTCTTTCAACTCCCATATATTTTTTCCCGTACATGCTTTTCTCTTTCCAAACGCCGTATTTCTGTACGACTTCTTTATTTTCATCGGCTAATAGTGTGAAGGGCAGCTTATATTTTTCGGCAAATTTTTTATGCGAGGCAACACTATCCGGACTTACACCCAAAATAACTGCATTCAGTTTATCGAATGCAGGAAATTCATCCCTAAAGCTGCAAGCCTCCTTTGTACAGCCCGACGTATCGTCTTTAGGATAAAAATAAAGAACAATATTTTGTCCTGTAAAATCGCTTAATGAAACTGTCTTTCCGCTCTGATCTTTTAACTTAAATGCCGGGGCTTTTTTGCCTTCGCTGATCATAATTTTTCCTAATTTGTTGCTCAAACTTACCTAATTGGTCAGGTACATTCAAGATAAGCTTTTTAATGAAGAATCATAATCACATGATTTTCTTCAGCTTTAACGTTGATTGATACTCTCCCACATATACTAAACCTGTTCAAACAATATTCACCTCTTCTTCTAGTATAATATCAAACTGCTCTTTAACACTTTTCTTAATTTCGTTTGCAAGATTTACAATCTCAGCACCGGTTGCGTTCCCGTAATTTACTATTACCAAAGCTTGTCTTGAATGAGAGCCGGTATCTCCTATCCTTTTACCTTTCCATCCGCACTTTTCAATCAACCATGCGGCAGGAATTTTCAACCTGTCTCCGCTTCCCGAAAATGAAATTATATCGGGAAATTTTTTCTTTAACTCCTCCAAATGCTTTGTACTCACTTCAGGATTCTTAAAGAAACTTCCGGCGTTTCCCAATTCATTCGGATCGGGAAGCTTACTCCTTCTTATTTTTATTATGACGCTGCTGATATCCATCACTGTTGGATTGTTCATTCCTAAATTCTGCAATTCGGATTTTATTGAACCGTAATTAATATTCACTATGGGATTTTTATTTAACTTTAGCGTTACATGAGTAATCACAAATTTCCCTTTTAATTCTTGTTTGAAAATGCTGTCGCGGTAACCGAAACGGCATTCTTCTTTCTCGAATTTTTTATAAGAGCCATTGTCAATATAATATCCTTCAAGATTAACAAATGTTTCGGATAATTCCTGTCCATAGGCGCCGATATTTTGAATCGGAGCCGCACCAACAGTGCCAGGAATTAAGGATAAGTTTTCGATTCCTCCTAAGTTTCTCTCGACTGTATAGAGAACTAAATCATGCCAAATTTCTCCCGCACCAGCCCGGATAGTAAGATAATCGCCGCTTTCATTTATTATTTCAATTCCGCGGACAGATATTTTCAGAACTGAGTCGGTTAAATCTTTGGTGAATAAAATATTGCTGCCGCCGCCTAAAATAAATTTTGATTTATTACGGTACTCTTGGGATAAAAGAATTTCTTTTAATTCATCCTCATGCTGAATTTCGATAAATTCTTTTGCTGAAGCATCAACCCCAAAAGTATTATAAGGTTTAAGTGAATGATTTTTTAGTATAGTCATTTCAATTTTTTAGTTTTAATTTCATACAAAAAATAAAAAGAATAAGTTAATATTGTACTAATCGATAACCGATTACATAAAAATTTTTATTTGTCTGAAAATAATTTTGCACAGCAGTTTTGAATCTTTAATTTTACCGCTGAAATTTCTTTTGATTTCCAATTAGTTTAATAAATACATTGAAATTAGAGTTTAACTTCGATCAATCGGGTGTAATTCCTTATCGATTTAACAATGGATCAATAGAGATACTTCTTATAACCTCAGTGAAAAAAAAGAAATGGATAATACCGAAAGGTTATATTGAGTTTAATCTTTCACCCTTCGAGTCGGCAAAGAAAGAAGCTTATGAAGAAGCCGGCATTATAGGCTCAAATGAAACCGTTGAACTCGGCGCCGTAAAAATTAATAAGAGTATAGGAAATTGCTATTTGAAAGTTTTTTCGATGGAAGTGGTTAATCTATTGGATGACTATCCGGAAAAGGATTTAAGAAAACGTAAATGGATGACGATAACCGATGCAGTAAAATTTATTTCAATTCATGAAGTCGCATCAATGATTGAAAAGCTTCCTCAAAAGATAAAATAAACTACTCTTCATCAATTAAGTAATTTATTGTTTCCCGAATAAGATCGTAGTCATATCCTCTGCTGAGGAGATGGCTAATCAGCTTCTCCTTTATTTTTTTATCCGAAATATTTCTTGCCTTTAGCTGATTAACTTTTTTTTGTGCGGCTTTTTCGATGGAAAGTTTATCCTCCCCGCTTAGGTTTTCTTCAACAAATTGTTTTATGATTTCTTGATTAATTCCTCTCTTAATTAATTCAGCTTTTATCTTATTTGTCCCCCATGCTTTAGTTCTTTTTTTCTCTTCGATAAATTGAAGCGCAAACTCTTCATCATTTAAGTATTTATCATTGATTAGCTCCCTCAGCACTTTCTCAATCACCTCAAGCTTAAATTTTTTTTGGAGGAGTTTTGTTTTAAGCTCACGGACTGAATGCATCCGGCGGGATAAATACTTA
>CAZTDB010000447.1:0-3041 GCA_964612385.1 uncultured Ignavibacteriaceae bacterium | reverse complement strand
TCTTTCCCGTGTCTTCGGCAATGAAGTAGCTCATATTCTCAACTATTCCGGAAACAGGCACATTAACTCTATTGAACATTTGCAGTGCTTTACGTGCATCAATAAGCGAAACTTCCTGCGGAGTAGTAACGATTACCGCACCGGTAAGCGGAATAGTTTGAACAAGCGTTAATTGAATATCGCCTGTTCCCGGAGGCAAATCGAATACTAAATAATCAAGTTCGCCCCACTCAACGTCGGTCATAAATTGTTTTACTGCACCGCTTGCCATCGGTCCGCGCCAGATAACAGGTGCATTATCATCAACCAAAAAGCCTATCGAAATTAATTTAACGCCATAATTTTCAAGCGGAATCATCTTCATCGATTGCTGGTTTTGAAATACTTTCGGCTTTTCTTTGATGCCGAACATAAGAGGAATACTGGGTCCATATATATCGGCATCAATAAGTCCAACCTGGTAACCGTCCTTAGCAAGTGCGGCTGCAATATTAACGGCAACAGTGCTTTTTCCTACTCCGCCTTTACCGCTTGCTACTGCAACTGTGTTTTTTACGCCGGGCAGTAGCGCTTCCTTCTTTTTGTCTATATGTGTAGTAACTTTTGTTTGAATGTTCAACTTCACACTTTCAAAATTGTTGAAGGTGCGTTTTATCGATTCAATAAAATTCTGTTTTAATGCAGGACTTAGAGCGGATTCCGGCAGAGGGAGCGTAACATCAACGATTAAAGTTTTATTTTCAATCCGAACATTTTTTACGGCGTTAAGCGTCAATAAATTTTTATTGAAGCTCGGGTCATTCACATTTTTCAGAGCATTTAGTATTTCGCTCTTAGTGATGTCAGCCATTCTCTATCCTATTTTAATTGTAAAATTTTGCAGCAAACTTAGTAAAATTATAACTTAAATTGAATGCAGATAAAATCGAACGATTGTGCCGACACAAAGTGTTTTCCCAAGATCCTTCGGACTTCGGAAAGGCATCCCCAGGGATAAAATTACAAGATTTTGCCGGAGGCATCCCTTTGGGACAAGATTGCAAGATTGAGAGGGATACAGGATTATACTAAATAGATTCAGGAATTACCTATCCACCGAGTAAAATTATTTATAATACATGTAAATCATTTGAATACCTGCCGGTCATAAAAGTATTTACAGAATGAGCTCAATACCATTTTGGGTATTACGTTTTCGGGAGAAATGAAAATGTATCTTAATGGGTTGATTAAGAAGTTCTTAGTGTAATTTTGTGATTTAGTGACTTAGGGCTTTCGATTTTAATTCTTAAGGCAAAAATTGTTATGCCAAAAAGATTCGATGACAAAAAGAATTTCAATGAAAATTTGTTTTCCGGTCTCCGATGGAATTTAAATTTTACTCTTCTTCATTTTATTATTGGCTTTTACGGTATGGTGCATCAGCCACTCCTGTGAGTCGATTTTTTTACCGGGATTTTGAGAATTTACAGGGCAATAACACATTTCTGAATTTAGAATTCGTGTTTTGACGTTATCTTTTAATGAAATTCTGATCAGAGTGTTCATTATTTCTTCTTTTAACTTTTCGTCTTCGAGGGGGAATGCTATTTCAACTCTTCTATCGAGATTTCGCTGCATTAAGTCGGCGCTGCTCAAATAAATTTCTTCCTTACCGTTATTGAAGAAATAAAAGACGCGGCTGTGCTCTAAGTAGCGTCCTACGATGCTGATGACGCGTATATTTTCGCTTAAGCCTTTTACACCCGGCACCAAACAGCAAATTCCTCTAACAATTAAATCGATTTTAACACCGTTGTTGGATGCTTCATACAATGCACCGATGATTTGCGGATCGACTAAAGAATTTAATTTAAAAATTAATTTACCTTCACCTCCGGCTTTAACGTTTTCAACCTCTCGCAATATCAATGCTAAAAACTTCTCACGCATGTTGATTGGTGCTACAATTAATTTTTTGAATACCATTTGTTTAGAATAACCGGTTAGGTAATTGAATACATCCGAAACATCGGTGCAGATATCGTCATCTTTAGTAAAGAAACCTATATCGGTATATATCTTAGCGGTAATGGCATTGTAATTACCGGTAGCGAGATGAACATATCTTTTCACTCCGTCAATTTCTTTACGAACTACAAGAGTCATCTTTGCATGCGTTTTTAATCCAACTAATCCATATACTACATGCACGCCTACTTTTTCTAACTCACGTGCCCAGAAAATATTCTTCTCTTCATCAAATCTCGCTTTAAGTTCTACTAGCACGGCAACCTGCTTACCTCGCTCGGCTGCTTCAATTAAATATTTGATTATTGGTGAATTAGGTCCAACTCTATATAAAGTTTGCTTAATAGCCAGCACATCCGGATCGTTGGATGCCTGCTTGATAAACTCAATAACAGGAGTAAATGAATGATAAGGATGGTGCAGCAAAATATCTTTCTTCTTTATAAGCGTAAAAATATCTTCTTCATCTTCAAATAATTTTGGGAGAACAGGATAATACGGCTTGAACTTTAACTGATGCAAAGGAAGATCGTAAAGCGACATAACATCGCTTAAGCCGAGAGGACCATCGAGCACGTGAACGTCATCCCGTTTAATTTGCAAATTTTCCATAAGCGTTTCAATCATGAACTCCGGCATTTTTCTAGCAACTTCAAGTCTTACCACGCTTCCGAATCTCCGCTGTCTTATATTTTCTTCAATTACCCTGAGTAAGTCGTCAGCTTCATCTTCCTGCAGTTCAATATCCGTATCGCGTGTAATTCTGAATCTATGAGCCTCAAGCACTTGCATTCCGGGGAACAAAGAGGATAGATTCGCTTTAATCAAATCCCCAAGCCATATAAACTTTGCCCGGAAATATCCATTAGTTTGAATTTTTTTTCCGGGGTTAACTATCTGATCAACCTGTAACAACCGCGGCAATATGTTGGGTACCTTAACGCGTGCAAAATGCTTTTCGCCCGTTGGCTTTTGATCAAGGATAGCCAGACTTAAGCTTAAGTTAGATATATATGGAAATGGTCTTCCCG
>CAZTDB010000446.1:0-3047 GCA_964612385.1 uncultured Ignavibacteriaceae bacterium | reverse complement strand
CGTTCCAGAACTCAAAAAAGAAAATTTTGTGGAAGGCTGGACGTATATTATCGGCACATCATTAAAAAAGTTTGTGGAAACGGAATCATAAAAGCATACCAATGATTTTTGTTTTTAATAATAAGAGCTGCAATAATGGACAAGAATAAAAGAAACAGAGCACGAAAAACCGCCTATAAGCCAAGCGTTAAAAACAATCCTATCACTCCGGATGAAGCGGTTCTGAATCTTATATATCGAAGCAATGCCGACCTTTCGAAGCAACGGCTTGTTAATTTCTATTTGTATTTTCCAACTAAAGAAAATGCGGAAATTGCTGCAGTAGAATTAATAGACTTAGAATTCACAATTGATTGCATCGACTCTTCAGGAAAAAAAGATTGGCTTTGTCTTGCCACAAAAGAATTGGTGCCGAATTTAAAAAACCTTACGTCCATTCGTAAAATTTTAGAACGAATTGCAAGCAAATTAAATGGCGTTTACGACGGCTGGGAAACCGGATTCGATGCTGATGAGATGAACGGCTTACCAAGCATGGAATGAATTCGAAATTTTACCTTTTCCTCAAAGCCTTCTTATTATCGCAGGTTACTTGCAAAAGTTCTTACACCCATAGATTTGAAGCACAATATTTCGATCGTAATTTTGGAATGAGATGCAAATCATGGTGGATAGCAGATAAGATGCATTTTAATTTACGATGGATTAAATTGTTAATGTATTACTAAGATAAATTGGAATGCTCTTAAATCATTTACATTTCACTTACCCCGGATGCAAAAAATTATTACTGCCTCTTGTAATTTTATTAACAATAAAAGTACACTCCCAGGAAGTTCGCTTTAAACATTTAACAATAAACGATGGTCTATCCCAAAATGCTGTTTATGCTATTCTTCAGGACAGCAAAGGTTTTATGTGGTTCGGCACTAAGGATGGCTTAAACAGCTATGATGGATATACATTCGTTGTTTACCGGCATAATGCATTTGACTCATCTTCTATTTCAGATAATTATATTACTACTTTGTATGAAGACAGCCGGGGAATCTTATGGATAGCTACGTTAAACGGTGGATTGAATTATTTCCATCGTGAGACAGAAACTTTTGAACGTGTGTATTATTCATCTGCATCGGGTGATATTAACATAGGCAGGGTATTGTCAATTACCGAAGATCAATTCGGAAATATCTGGCTTGGAACAAAAGGGGATGGGTTGTTCCGGTTAAAGCTTTCTTTTAAAAATAAAAAATTAGTAAACCTGGAATCCAAACAGTTTGTTTACATTGAAAGTAATGCACAAAGTTTAAGTAATAATGTGGTTGCCTCTTTATTTCTCGATTCACAAAAAACTTTATGGGCAGGTACTGAAAATGGCTTAAATAAATTCGATAGGGATAATGAAAATTTTATCATATATGATATTCATACAAGAAATCCCAATGCGCCCTCGATAAATCAGGATGGCAGCATCAGTTCAATTTATGAGAGCAAATCGGGTGTGTTTTGGCTGGGAACCTTAAGCGGTGTAGTAATATTTAACAGGCAAAACGGATCTTACAAATTATATCCTCATCAGTACGAAGTTTTTCGTTACGGTTGGGGAATCATTTTAAGTATTGTTGAAGATCTTTCCGGGAAGCTATGGCTTTCTACTCCCGGTGCATTGATGCGGTTTGACCCGGTTTCGCTTACATACGATTATTTTAAAAACGATCCTTACAACAATCAATCAATTAGCTATAACAGCATTTCCAGCAGCTTCATAGATAAAACAGGTATTCTGTGGTTTGGTACATCCGGAATGGGAATTAGTTATTTTGATCCAAAATTAACCAGGTTTTCAACTTTTGTTGGTAAAAAAGATACAGCATCAAGAGCAGCAAGTTTCAGCATATCGGCTGTGCTCGAAGATGAACAGGGATTTGTATGGATGGGTACATCAGTATTATCTAAATGGAATAGAAAAACAGGAGAATTTAAAAGCTTCGAAACAAGTTCAAATTTTCCTGAAGCTTTCGGGAATGTAGCGGTCTGGTCAATCATTGAATCTTCCGACGGGCATATTTGGTTTGCTACCGAGCAAGGACTGTACAGTTATAATCCTCAAACAGAAAAAGCAAGGCAATACAAGTTTAATCATGCAGATACTCCTGATATAATGCAAAAAAAAGTTTATACGGTTTTTGAAGACCGGAATGGCAGCATCTGGACGGCAACGGAGAATTTTCTCAGCCAGCTAATCAATGCAGAAAAAGGAATCTTTAAGCATTACCGTTATAATTATAATCCTGCTCTTAATGAGCTTGTACGCCCGGTTATTTACCGGGATAACAAAGGAATATTCTGGATTGGCACAAAGGATGGATTGATAAGATTTAATCATAAAACTCTGTCAATTAAAACCTTTAATAATGAACCCGGAAATCTTTATTCTTTAAATAATAATTTAATTAAATCAATTTGTGCAGATCCGTTAAAGCCGGATAAGATTCTTTGGATAGGTACAAGCGGCGGTGGATTGAACCACTTCAATATTAAAGAAGAAACGTTTATACATTTTACCGAAGAAGATGGATTGCCAAATAATGTGGTTTATGGAATTCTTCCTGATGCAAAAGGTAATCTCTGGTTAAGCACTAATAAAGGAATATCCAGGTTCGATCATGTAAAAAAAACCTTCAGAAACTTTAATATTAGTGACGGCTTGCAAAGTAATGAATTCAACACCGGTGCATATTTTAAGAGCAAAAAAGGTGAAATATTTTTCGGTGGAATATACGGCTTAAATTATTTTTATCCCGAAAAGATCATTGATAACCCCTTCATTCCGGAAATTGTTATTACTAACTTTAGGATTCCCGGCGCTTCGGATTCGGAACTGGAATCATCAATACGAAAAACTATTAAAACAGGAAACCAAATTACTCTTTCACACAGCATTGATTTAATTGAATTTGAATTTGCAGCACTTGACTATTCTGCACCGGGAAAAAATCAGTATGCTTATATGCTGGAAAATTTTAATAATGACTGGATATATT
>CAZTDB010000445.1:0-3047 GCA_964612385.1 uncultured Ignavibacteriaceae bacterium | reverse complement strand
TTCCCCAATAAGATCCCCAGCTATTTATAAGTTCAAATGCTCCATCAAACTTTTTATCATCATAACCTATTACTGTCATTCCGTGCCCTCTGCCCCAACTTTTATAATCGCCTTCTTGCGGCGTCCACACCTCTCCGGAATAACTGAATGAAGGAGGGCAATCAAATGCAATCACAACGGGTCTGCCTTCCGCTAAGCTTTTCTTAACGTACTTGGTTTTTTCAACCGTTCGTGCGGAGGCAATTTCCCGGTATTCAATAATTCGGTAATTAATTGCTTTTAACTTATCCGAATCGGTTACTTCCCGTTCGCATTCATAACCAAATTCATCGAGCTTAGCCGCTCCTTGATCCCTAACAACATCTAATGCATCGACAAGGGATGTTCCGGCATCGCAGCCCTGAACCAATCTTATTTGATTGTAGACATACGACGGGGAGAATGAATTTTCGTCTATGATATCGCCCGACCAATCATTTCGTATTGCTTCCAGGATAGTTCTTCCGGCATAAGCAGTTGCCCATCCTGCGCAAGTTCCGTAGGGACCCTGGCTTCGGGGAGTAGGTGAATATTTTTTAAGCGAAGCAGATGAAGGAAGATCGGCATAATCGCCGCGCATTAGAATTGCCGCAGTTGGGCTGTTTGCATAAAGACTATCATCGAGCAGCAAGCCCATCCCGAATTCCTGCGGATAAATGTTAACCGATAATAAGAAAACCAAGAGGTATAATTTTTTTGTCATTGCTCACTCACTGTTCTGTGTTATTATCTTCCAATAATTCTGCTGTTCTTACGAACAACTTATTTTTAAGTAAGAATTTCGCGAACATCTTTTTGTATTCCTCCGACTCGGGAGCCAGCACAAGCACTCTTTCAAACTCCTCAAGAGCGTAAATGTTCAGGTCATTGCTTTCATAAAAACCGGCAAGCGTAAGTAAATTGAACGGGGTTATGTTTGTACCAATTTCATCATTTATCAATTTTAAAGTATCTATTATCGAAAACTTAATTTCATCCGAAAGAAAAATAACTGTGTTTGTATCGGATGTTACTTGTGAGTTATTTTTATCCGTAATAAACCACTTATAAGCAATATCTTTACTCAGATTGAGTGATGAAGAATTTAATGTATAGATGGTATCGCTAACCAAATACATAAATATCAACGCATTTTTATGATTCATTATGTTTATTACATATTGTTCTGACTGCGGATAACTATACCAGGATAATTTTATCACCGGTTCCATTAATCTTGTGTATGAGGGAACGGCACATTCAATATGATTCGGTTTTATTCTAACAACCGCAGCAATATTTTTCATTTCCTTCTTTTTCGATTTATCTTTAATTAATCCCTGTGCAACAAAATTGGCGAATTTTTCCGTTACCGATTTTTTTGTCTCATTTATGTTTTTCTCCAAATCATTTAGATCGAATGTTCCCTCTTTAAGCAGCTCCAAAGTTCTGCCGTCCTTATACATCAGTGCGGTGTAACTGTTTTTATCCAATCGAATTTTACAATTTGCATTTAGTCCGCCGCCAATCTGAATTTGCTGCCAATCTTGTGCGGGCGGTATATTTACATGCACTTTCCCGGAATAAGTTAAAATTCTGAACAAATTTTGTTGTCCGGATATTTCATCGCCGGCTAATAAAACCGCAGTAACAAGAAAGAATATTTTTAAATAGCTGTTCATTTCTCTAATGAAGGAAAAAATTTACTGACAAAGAATCTATACAGCTCAATCGCAGTAACGGTCAGCACTATTACTGCAAGTGCAAGGGTTAAATTTATTTTGTAATTAAAATGATGGAAGATCATTACTCCAGCAAAGAGATTTATTAATGAAAAAATCAATATGTAAATCTTAGTTAAAGCACCGAACCAATCCTTATAATTTTTCTTAATGTTATAGATTACGAAAGCGCTTATATAGCTTATAACAAATGCTAACAGTATGCTTACCCATTGAGGCATGCTATCAACATAATTTTTTCTGAGTATCATGGAGATGATGTTTGCATGAATGACAACTCCGTACATATCCGGGAAAGATTTACCTGCATACCGCTCATTAAGCGGAGTAAAAAAGATATCCTCAAGCGTTTTATTGTATAGATCGGTTCCCATAAAACCCATCAGCACTATTTTGTTTCTCAGAAAGTTGAGATTGTTATCGCCTGACAGCACTTGATGAGCATCTAAGGAGAAAAATCTGTTTGTGTTTCCTGTATAATTTATTTTTTCAATTCCATTCTGCCGGTTCATCAAGTACCGGTAAGCATTGGTATCGTACAGCTCGGCAACCTTTGAAGCAAGTGCCGGAATTACCGATCCGTTCAATTTTGATGATGGTCTAAAATCTCTTATTGTTTTGAAGCTTACCTTATCATCGTTAGGGAGATTTGCAAAGCCAAGAGATGAATATTTATCGAAAAGATTTATTGAAGTTATAAGCGTATCGTAGGTATCATTCTCTTCATCAAATTTATCCAGCTTACTTACAAGAATTAAATCTTTACATTTAGAGAAAGCATCGGCTAAAACCGAATCGCCGCAGCTTTCTTTTTCTTCTTGAAAGATCGCATCAACTGCAATCAGAAAAGGATCGTAAGAATTGATAACATTTATTTGCTTAGCAATTTCTAATCTTGATAGATTGCCGATATTAACAAGTACAATGCTGGTATCTGCGGGAGGTTCTTCTCTGATTTTCGAATAAACTATATCATACACATCAAAATCGCTGATAGCTTTTGCAACCGGATCGAGGAAGAAGCAATTGAAAGGTATGAGCCACAATATTCCGATTAAAAGAAACATCATTAACGTCACTATTAAATATCTTATATGATAAAACCCCTTCATCCTTTTAAACTGTTTAAAGATTTATAAGAATTTACTTGGGAAAAAATGAGTAGAGCGATAGAATGTGCAGTGATGATCGAGGAGATAAATTGCAGAATCCGGGAACGTGTGAATAGCCCTCATATAAATCCCAATCTTTAATTATGTACAACTTAATTAAGATTTATGCTTAAAT
>CAZTDB010000444.1:0-3054 GCA_964612385.1 uncultured Ignavibacteriaceae bacterium | reverse complement strand
CTGACGCAATCGTATTTAAAATAAATACCTTCGGAGGCAGGGTAGATGCTGCTACACAAATCAAGGATGCCATAATCGGAAGTAATGTAAAAACTATTGCTTTCATTAACAACCGTGCAATATCTGCCGGTGCATTGATTGCGTTGTCATGCCGGAATATAGCAATGGTGCCCGGTAGTTCAATCGGAGCAGCGACTGTTGTGGATCAAACCGGAGACAAAGTAAGCGAAAAGTATCAGTCATATATGCGTTCTGAGATGCGCTCCACCGCCGAAAGAAATGGAAGACGAACCGACATTGCCCAGGGAATGGTTGATGAGAGAATTGTTGTAGAAGGTTTGGTCGATAGTACGCAGCTCATAACTCTTACATCGGACGAAGCATTTAAGTATGGTATTGCCGATACACTTGTAAGCAGTGTTGAAGAACTATTAAATGCTTTTGACTTAAAGAGTGCAAGGGTTACTTCTGTAAATATAAATTGGGCAGAAGAGGTTGTTCGTTTTCTTAATAATCCTATTGTTGCTTCACTTTTGATAATGATTGGATTTTTCGGTTTGTTTGCCGAGGTTAAAACTCCTGGCTGGGGCGTACCCGGTACCGCCGGACTAATTGCACTTGCTCTTTTCTTCGGTTCGTCTTACATACTTCAGCTTGCCTCAATAATTGAAATATTATTGTTTCTGATCGGATTATCATTAATTGCAGTAGAGATATTTGTAATTCCTGGTTTTGGTATTGCGGGAATTTCCGGAATAGTTCTGGTAATAGTTGCGCTCTTTCTCTCATTAATTTCAACCGAGCCTTATTTTGATTTTGAAGGAGTTTCTGTTGCATTGATTCAACTCTCTGCAGCTTTGATGTTTTCGATAGTTGGAATTTTGCTGCTCGCAAAATACCTGCCGAAAAACAAATGGTTTAGCAGACTTGTATTATCGGAGGAAGAAACAGCCGAGAGAGGTTTTGTGTCGTATCCGGGTGAAACAGAATTAATGGGAGTTGAAGGTATTGCATTAACTAATCTTCGTCCCGCCGGTTCTGCCGAATTTAATGGAAAGCGGGTTGATGTTGTTGCAGATTGGGAATACATCGAACGAGGTAAGAAAGTTAAAGTAATTCGTGTAGAAGGTATCAAGGTTGTGGTTAAAGAGGTGAAGGAATAATAAAGAAGACAGAGGTCAGAGGTCAGAAGGAGAAAAGATTTTTAAAAAAATTTTAATTGAATTAAAGGGATTATGAATCCAGAAAATAATAAACGGGTTTGTGTTTTTTGTGCTTCAAGCAGTCAATGCGATCCCATATATTTTGAAGCCGCCGACGAGTTAGGAAAGCAATTAGCCATCAATGGTTTCACGATCGTTTACGGCGGCGGGGGAGTAGGGTTGATGGGCGCGCTTGCCGATGGAGCTTTATCAGCCGGTGGAAAAGTAATCGGGATCATCCCCAAATTTATGGACGAGCTCGAATGGGGACACAGAGGAATAACCGAATTACGTTTGGTTGAGGACATTCACGAAAGGAAACGTTTATTAATTGAACAAGTAAATGCTATTATTGCTCTTCCGGGCGGATGCGGCACCTTTGAAGAGCTTTTTGAAGCACTGACATTGAAACGCCTTGGGCTTCATTTCAATAAAATAATTATGATCAATACTAATGGATACTTTAACTCATGTATTGATTTATTAGAGCTATCCATTAAAGAGAAATTTATGGACCCGCGCCACCGTTTGATGTGGACGGTGATAGAAGAACCGCGCCAAATAATCGATGCAATAAAAAACGCACCGGATTGGTTTTCCGATGCACAAAGTTTTGCTACTATTTAGAGCTACAATTTTTCTACAATGTTGGTGTTACGGACAATCTCTTTTTTACTGCCTTTTTGAGTTCCCGCCGGTGTAGGCATTTCCATTGTATAAAAAATTTCTACCGTTGTTTGAGTTTTGGATTTTTGAATAAACCCTTTTGAAACGTTAAAATAAATTTTTCCGCTTGCGGTTGTTTCGGGCTTTTTGAAATCATATTTAATTCCACGGTCGGTTATTTTATTCTCACCGGAAATTTTTGTATCAAGCCCTGCATTTATTACTGCAACTTTTTCATTATTCAATTGCTCAAGGTTGGCAACATTGTAAGTATTTGTATTCTGCAATGTAAAAATCATAAAACGCGATGGCGGCTGTGTATAAAACCAGCTTGAATCTTTGGCTACCTTGGTTTGTGGTACTTCTCTAAATAATTGCACTAAAATCGGCTTCAATGCACCTTCGATTATATCCCTTCTGAGTAAAGTTTTTTCTTCAGTTCCTAAAGAATCAGTATAGCCTTTCAATTCGAGATACTTATTCACAATCTTATCGGCTTTAAAGACTTCGAGAACTTCTCCTTTAGATGAAAGGCGAACAAAGAACGGATTTTTTACTATTGCTTCGTAATCAGTAAACCTTGCTACGCTCATAGAATCTGTAGTTACTCCCGAATGATATTCAAATTTCTCATCGTTTGCTTCAGCATCCAATTTAACCGAAGAGAAGGAACACTCAATCTCCATTGTACCATCAGTATCAACATCTTTCACATTTAAATCAATTAAATAAATTATAGTTTGATTTACGTGTTGATCAAAAGTTGTATCGGCAGTAATGGTTTGGTAATCTTGTGAGATGTTTGTCAATCTATACTTGTATGTTTTCCCCCTTTCGAATGCATATTTAAGATAGAACTCTTCATCGGGATTTTCAGCAGTAGTTGTAGCTACATCTGTAGTATCGAATGTATAATGGCTTTCTGAATCTACTTCGGATTTTTCTTCCCGCTCAGCACAGCCGATAATAAATAAACCAAGTAAGATTGCACTAAATAAATATTTCATTTCTTGCCCTTAATAAAGTAAATAATTTTTTCTTAGCTCTTTAAAAGCATTCAATTCATTTTGCCATGATGCCACAATATCTTCTGCTGAAACATCATCCAAAATCATTTGTCTGATGACATCATCACCGGCTAAGCGGTCAAAAGCGCTCTCTCTAAACTGTAATTTGTCCTGATATA
>CAZTDB010000443.1:0-3056 GCA_964612385.1 uncultured Ignavibacteriaceae bacterium | reverse complement strand
ACTGAAGGTAATTTTTCAACTCATGTTATAATGAAGTTATCTATATCGAATGTATGTTTTAGTTTAACTACCCACTATGATCGACATAGACCCATAATTTTCATCAGTTGAATGAATTCGGACGATTTAATTTTTCTTTATTTATTAGCTCACTTCTTTTAATAACGCGTCATAATTTCTACAACCAAATGATTTCATTAAATAACGTACATACAGAATGTTACTATTATTTCACTCACTTACTATAGCTTATATCTAGCGCCAAAATACTCTCCGGTAAGAATAACAGACCTTTATTCATTAAGATATATAAACTTTGGCATTGCCTCTCAAACTGAATCAATCGGTAATTATTACTTGTAATTATTACCCTTTACCTATGTTAAGCTGTGAAAATTATCGATAATATTACTCTATCGATGGCACTTGTATTGATTTAGTATAGGCGAGGGTGGGAGAAATGGAACTGATAAAATATGAAATTAATCATAACACTTTTTGCTGTTGTGATTTTATTGGCAGACAGTTTCCCCCAGGAAATCGTTACAGTACGTTCTGAGAAAGATGTAATCGGAGTTCCTAAGGAACTGGAAATAAAAATCGGCAGCGGTGAATTAATCAAATCTGCGAGCGAAAAAAAGCTTGCTGAGGAATTAGCTCTCCAAAAAGGAATTAAAAAGCCAGCCGCTTTACAAACGGCGATATACCTATCGAGCTATCCTAACGGCGATCAAATAAACAGATTGAAGGCATTAGGTATAAATGTATTACCTGCAAACCTGGACTCCTTCTTCGGGTAATAATTTATACGGTTTTATACTTGCTGAAATCCCGGTATCAAAGCTTATAGATGCTCTTCGTTTCGATTTTATTAAAAAGATCGATCTCGCTGAAAATCAATTAATGCCGCAAAGCAATAATGCCATTAAGCAAATTCAAGCTGATTACTTATGGGCTTCAGGAATAACCGGTCAGGGGGTAAAGATAGGAATACTTGATTTAGGTTTAGATACCGAACCGCTTAATCCAGATCTTCCGTTAGCCTTAACAAAAAAAGATTATTCTGCCTTTCCTACGCTTGACGATGATGTTGAAAACAAAGCAACAGGTCACGGTACTCTTGTTACCGGAATAGTAGCGGGACAAGGGGTTCTTTCGGCTGATAACACCGAGAACGGCGGCGGAGCGTACAAAGGTGCTGCACCCAGCGCAGAGATAGTCTTTCTTAAAGTCGGAAATGATGTTAACGGTGGTGCAGGTACAAGCGCTATTCTAAATGCAATGGATGCAGCCGTTAATATTTACGGTGTAGATTTAATAACTCTCAGCTACGGGTCTTGGGATATTTATCACGACGGCTCCGGAACGTTAGATCAAAAAGTTGATTGGTGCTATTCGCAGGGCGTTCCGGTTTTTTTAGCTGCAGGTAATTCCGGCTCTTGAGGAAGACATTTTTCCGGTTCGGTTTCCGCACAGGATTCAACCGATTTCATTCAGGTTAACGTAACAAACGCAGTAACTAACGGAACTACCCTTGCATTCAATCTTGTTTATTTCGATGGCTTGGGATTTCGTAAAGATTTAAAGTTGAAATATTATTCAAGCACGTTCGAAGAAATAACAAATGTTTATCATTATATCGGAACGGAAAGTACATTCGGAACTGAATCAAGAATCTCGCAAACATTATTTAATGTGCCTGCAGGTAACAGTACTTATTATTTGAGAGTAATTAATAACTCAAACTCTTCTCAGTCATTCAATTTATATGAGCACTATAACGACGGACTGAATAAAGTTAAATTCGCCAACCCCGATCCGCGTTATACAATCGTTTCCCATGCTACAGCTACTTATGGATTTGCAGTCGGTGCATATACATCATCTCAAAGCTGGGTAGCATATAACGGTTCAACGTATTCGTTTGGGCAAACAGCCGGTTATGTAAGCTCTTATTCCAGCCAGGGCCCGAGAATCGACGAACTTCAGAAACCCGATTTAGTAGCACCGGGCAGTGCAATCATTTCAATACGAGATAGAGACATTTATAAAACACAAAACATTTATTGGATAAATAATAATTCAGACCCGGCGCAGGGTGCCAATTACTTAGTATCGGAAGGAACGAGCTTTGCGGCTCCGTTTGCTGCCGGCGCTGCTGCATTATTAATAAGCAAATATCCGGGTATTACTCCTGAAGAAGTTTATACTACTCTGCGAAACAATACATCTGTAGATGAATTTACCGGCAGCGCACCTAATGCAGCTTACGGATACGGCAAATTAAATGCATACAATGCTGTGATGAATTACAGCGGCGGCAGCGGAGACCCTGGTGAAGGTGATGATCCTTCAGACGATCCTGCTGATGACCCACCGGCATCGAGCTTTGTTGTAGTAAATGCAAAAATATTTTTAGAAGGTCCGCTTAAAAACAATAAGATGAGCAAGGATTTACGGGAGAGCAATACATTACCCCTTGAGCATCCATACGGTTTATCTCCCTGGAATTATGATGGCGATGAATCGGTTACTCAATTGCCAGCCGGTGTCGTAGATTGGGTGCTTGTGGAATTAAGAACTAACATCTCTGCTAATACTGTTATTGCAATGCGGACTGTCTTTTTACTTGAAGACGGTATGATCGTTGATCTCGACGGTGAAAGTTTACCGGTATTTGATAACATCGACGAAGGTGAATATTATATTGTTATAAGACATCGCAACCATTTGGCGGCGATGACTGCCTCTCCTGTTTACTTTTCGGAAGATACTCCTCTCTACGATTTCACTGACTCAGACAGTAAAGCCTACGGCACGAAAGGATTAAAGAAGTCGGGTAAATTTTATGCAATGTATGCCGGCGATGGAAATGGAAACGGAAGCATTACAATTGCGGACAGGAATGAGATATGGGATAATGAAAACGGACACGTGGGTTATAAAAAAGGTGACTTTAATTTAAGCGGAGGTGTAACCATTTCCGATTTGAATCAATTATGGAAGAAAAATAATGGTACGGTAACACAAGTACCTGAAAATTAGAAAGAGAGTTT
>CAZTDB010000442.1:0-3066 GCA_964612385.1 uncultured Ignavibacteriaceae bacterium | reverse complement strand
GAATACCCTTCAGTCGACCCGCCGGTAATTACATTAAGCACTTCATATACCGGAGCCAATGCCGATGTGATCGAATCCCAAATAACCGAGCCGCTTGAAGAATCGGTAAATGGTATCGCAGGTATTCGTTCTATTACTTCGGTAAGCCGCGACGGCAGAAGCACTATCACAGTTGAATTTAATATTGATGTCGATCTTGAAGACGCCGCAAATGATGTAAGAGATAAAGTATCCCGTGCTATGCGCAATCTTCCCCCTGATGTTGAAAATCCTATTGTGTCAAAAGCGGATGCAGATGCAACTCCCATAGTCTTCCTTAATGTTCAAAGCGATACGCGAAACCTTCTTGAGCTTACCGAGATAGCAAATAACGTTTTTAAAGAAAGATTCCAAACAATTCCGGGTGTAAGCGAAGTTAGAATATGGGGTGAAAAGAAATATTCGATGCGGCTGTGGCTTGACCCCGCAAAACTTGCTGCTTACCATTTAACTCCAATCGATGTCCGGAATGCACTGAACAGAGAAAATGTTGAGCTGCCTTCAGGGCTTATCGAAGGAAACAACACGGAACTTTCGATTCGTACCATCGGTCGTTTACAAACTGAAGCAGAGTTTAACGATTTGATTATCAAAGAATCCGGCGTCGGTATAGTTCGCTTCAAAGATATTGGTCGTGCAATTTTAGGTGCTGAAAATGAAAGAACAATTCTAAAGCGCGACGGCATCCCGATGGTTGGTGTAGTTTTAATTGCACAGCCGGGAGCTAACAATATTGCAATTACTACCGAATTTTATAAGCGCTTAGAACAATTGAAGAAAAATCTTCCCGATGATATAAAAACCGGAATCGGCTTTGATGTTACCACTTATATTAAAGCCTCAATCAATGAAGTTCAGCAGACAATTTTCATTGCATTCGGTTTGGTTGTGCTAATTATCTTTCTTTTCCTCCGAGATTGGAGAACAACAGTTATTCCCGTAATAGCAATTCCAATTTCTTTAGTGGGCGCATTCTTTATAATGTATATTATGAATTTCTCCATCAACGTACTAACTTTGCTCGGAATTGTTCTGGCTATCGGTTTGGTAGTTGACGATGCGATCGTTGTTCTTGAAAATATCTATAAAAAAATTGAAAACAAGATGCATCCCGTTGAAGCCGGAAAGAAAGGTGCTGCCGAAATTTTCTTCGCAGTGGTTTCAACTACTGTTGCATTAGCTTCAGTTTTTATACCGGTTATATTTTTAAGCGGATTAACAGGCAGATTATTCCGCGAGTTTGGTATGGTTATTTCCGGTTCGGTTATCATTTCATCTTTTGTTGCATTAACTCTTACACCCATGCTTAGCTCAAAGATTCTTAAAAGAAGAGAAAAGCATAATTGGTTCTACAACAAAACCGAACCTTTTTTCGTTAAATTAAATTCCACCTACAAAAATTCCCTTGAATCTTTTATGACAAAAAGATGGATGGCATTTGTAATCATGGCAGGTGCCGTTATCTTAATTTATCTTTTCATAAGATCAATTCCCGCAGAATTGGCGCCTTTAGAAGATAGAAGCAGATTGTCGATTTCAATAACAGCGCCTGAAGGTTCATCATTTGAGTTCACCGACCGCTTTGTAGATCAGGTTGTTCAAATGGTAAAAGATTCGGTGCCCGAAACCGAAGCCGTAATTTCGGTAACTTCACCCGGATTTGGCGCTTCAGGTTCTGTTAACTCGGGTTTTGTAAATTGGATATTAAAATCTCCCGAGCAAAGAACAAGATCGCAGCAACAGATTGCCGATGAAATTGCAGGCGACCTAAGCAAATTAACTTACGCCCGGACTTATGTTACGCAGCCTCAAACTATCGGTGGACGTCGGGGCGGACTGCCGGTTCAATTTGTAATTCAAGCGCCTAATTTTCAAAAGCTCGAAGATGTACTTCCACACTTCCTTGAAGAAGCAGGAAAACATCCGGTATTCACCGTTGTAGATGTTAACTTAAAATTCAACAAACCGGAAATTAAAGTAACCATCGATAGGCAGCGCGCACGCGACCTCGGTGTATCAACGGTAGATATAGCTCAAACAATTCAAGCGGCATTCAGCGGACAGCGGTTTGGTTTCTTCATCAAAGATGGTAAACAATATCAGGTTATTGGTCAGCTTTCGCGTGAAAACCGCGATGCACCAATCGATTTAAAATCTCTTTATGTGAAAAATAACAGGGGCGATTTAATTCAGCTTGATAACGTAATCTCCGCTGAAGAACAAAGCAGTCCTCCGCAGCTTTATCGTTTCAATAGATATGTTTCCGCTACAGTATTAGCCGGTTTAGCACCGGGGAAAACTATCGGAGACGGGATTGCTGCTATGGAGGAAATTGCCGATAGAGTTCTTGACGACACATTTGCTGCCGCACTTGATGGTCCTTCGAAAGATTTTGCAGAAAGCTCATCGAGCTTATTATTCGCCTTTATTTTAGCCATTGTACTTATCTATCTAGTCCTTGCAGCGCAATTCGAAAGCTTTAGAGATCCATTTATAATTTTATTCACGGTTCCTCTTGCATTAGCAGGTGCATTGATATCGCTGTGGTACTTCAACCAAACATTAAATATTTTCAGTCAGATTGGGATTATTATGTTAATAGGGCTTGTCACTAAGAACGGCATATTGATGGTTGAATTCGCCAATCAGAGGAAAGCAGCGGGACTTTCAAAAATAGAAGCGATTAAAGATGCTGCAGCAGCAAGGCTTCGTCCGATACTGATGACAAGCTTATCGACAGTTTTAGGAATATCACCAATTGCTTTTGCCTTAGGTGCTGGTTCCGAAAGCCGTGTATCGATGGGTATTGCAATTATAGGTGGATTAATCTTCTCAACATTTCTAACGTTATTTGTAATTCCGGCAGTGTACTCTTACTTCTCCAGAAAAACTGCCGCAGTCTCGAATGTTACCGAGTTGTATGCTGAAGAAAAGGAGGAAGAAGAAGTACTTGTGGTTAATTAAGCTTCTGTTAATCGAACTTACCTTAATGACTATTCATTCACACAATCTAAAATAGAAGATCCG
>CAZTDB010000441.1:0-3074 GCA_964612385.1 uncultured Ignavibacteriaceae bacterium | reverse complement strand
CGTGAACCTCTCTTTGGGCAGCCTGACTTGGATGCACAGCGAACTATAGCTTATGAAGTTGGTATTTCACATCAATTTACCGACAGAATTGCTTTACACGTTACTGCATACTATAAAGATGTTACCGGCTTAATCGGAACACGATATTTCTTCCCATTTGTTGAGGGACGATATACCGGTTACACTCTTTATGTGAATGAAGATTATGCAAACATGAAAGGCTTTGAAGTTAATCTCGATATTCGTCCGGATAGATACTTTGCCGGTGGATTTACTTATACTTATTCGGTTGCAAAAGGCAGTGCATCTTCTGAAACCGAGCAATATCCGGGTACTCAGGAATCGACGCTGCTTTACTTTTTAGATTTCGATAAAACTCATGTCTTCAGTGCAACAGGAACACTCACAGTCCCTCCAGGAGAAGGACCCGAGCTTTTCGGTAAAAGAATTTTCGAGAATATGGACATAAGTTTTATCTTCCGTGCTAGTTCGGGTTATCCTTATACTCCGGGTGGAAGAGATGTTGGATTTGTTGAGAGGAATTCGTTACGACAGCCGGGTGTCTATTCTCTCGATTTGATGCTTGGTAAAGAATTTATTCTAGCAGGAAATTATCGATTTAGAATATTCGCCGAAATATTGAATGCTACCGATCATAGAAATATTCTTTACGTTTACAGAGACACCGGCGAGCCGGATTTTACTTTTGAAGGGAATCGTTCACAAGAGTATATGAGGGATCCGTCAAATTACGGACCTCCGAGATCAATCAGATTAGGTGCAACATTCAGATTTTAATTCAATATGAATAATCATTATTAACACACGAAACAAATCCGGGCAGGTATTAGATGAAAAAATTATTCTACTTAGTTCTAACAATTTTATTTTTTATTACGCCCGTAAATTCACAAACGGGCAGAGGTGAAAAGGATAAAGAAAGTTTTACAGAAGCACTCAATAAAGCTGCCGGAATAAATGATCGTGCCGGCGGAACACATAATGCAAGTAACATCGGATTATTTTTTGAAAACCGGGGGAAGTTATATCCGCGTCGTCTTACTCAGGGTCCTTCCGGTGAATTTCCGATAAACAGCGGGATGCATTATATCTATCGCGTCAATCCTATGGTTGGTATTCCGGGAAATGTAATTCAAGGGCGCTTCACTACAAATGAAGAATGGGAAGCCGTTGGCGGCTACCATAATTCCGATTCGGCACAAATTGCTTTTAGCGATAATCCTAATACATGGCATCCCGAACTCGGCTGGCCAATAAAGGACGAAGATGGAAATCCAATATTTATTTCAGACCAGGATAGTTATTGTGTTTACAGCGATAGTAACAATGCCAAAGAAATCATCGGGGTTGTTGTTGCTCAAACAGGCTATGCTTTCGGAGTAAAGTTTGCAAGAGATATTCTTTTCTTCAAATACGATATCACTAATGTTGGAAGTAAAGACCTCGAAAAATTGTATTTTAATCTTTACTGCGATATCGACGTGGGCAATGTAAGTGGAGGAGACCCGGAGTATGACGATGATAGAATAGGCTTCGATAAAGAACGTAATCTTCTTTATTTCTATGATGACGGAATTTCTAATGAGTGGCCCGGCGGAAAAACCGGTTACTTTGGAATTATGTTTCTAAAGACGCCTGAAGTAAACGAAGTAGAACTTGGTATTACGGATATGCACTATAATCTTTACGATGATGATATGGACGTTGATTCAATTCTTTACGGAATTATGTCAAGCGATCCCAATCTTTATAACTCATCGGTTGGTCATCGTTACTTTCATCTTGGCAATAACACAGAATTGAATTACGACGATCCGAATACAATTCCTCCGAGTGGGCTGGATATGTTAGCTAATATTGCTTCCGGTCCTTACGCGTTAAAAGTCGGAGATACGTTAACTTTCATTACTGCTTTTGTTGCAGGATGGACTTATGCAGAAATGATTGCAGCCGCCGAACAGGCGCAAAATACCGTAAATGCAAATTTTGAACTTCCGAAACCTCCTTCCCGACCAAAACTCTCCGCGGTGCCCGGCGATAAAAAAGCAATTTTGTATTGGGACGATTCTGCCGAATTAAGTAAGGATAATTTTACCGGTGAGTATGATTTTGAAGGCTATCGAATTTACCGCAGCCGGGATAAAGGGATTACCTGGACACAAATTGCAGATTATGATATAATAAATTCCATCGGTGCAAATAAGGGAATACAGTACAGCTACACCGATACAACGGTTATTAATGGTTTCGAATATTGGTATTCTATCACCTCTTTCGACCGCGGCGATGAATTGATTGAAAGTCTCGAATGCCCGATCGGAAATACGCTCGATGCACCAAATACCGTTTCTGTTGTACCGCGTTCCGATGCTTCGGGCAGAACCCCTGTATCTTCACAAACATTCGAAAAAATTGGTAGCGGAAAATCAAACTACGGATTAAGAATAGATCCGGTTGATGATGAAAATCTTGCCGGCGGTGAATACCTAATTGAATTTAGTTATACCGCAAGGAAAGAAAAAGGAAATTTAGAAACGAACATTGAAATCATTGTCACTGATTCCACCAGAACAAAACCTCACAGCTATGCGATTGCTTTCACCTCTCAGTCAAATTTCGATTTAACTAATTTAACTACAGGCGATGTTATAAGAACCGGTTATCCATATCCTGCCGGAGGAAGAGATGTTGTGATAACCAATGCAGGAATTACTATACGACTAAGCGATCAGTCCGGCACTCCCGACGATTTTTTGCCGCAGCAGGGTGATTTGATAACTATTAACTTTTCTGTAAATGCGATTAAGAATAAAACTGAAAATGTGATAAATCCGAGACCGTTATTAATAAAAAAACCGCAAGCTACAAGCGACGGTGTGATATTCTCACTTCATCCACCGGAAATTATAAATCAAGTATCAAAAATAGGTGGGACTGATAACGTTGACATCACTTTTAGTGTTTACGACGAGACGCTTATTAAAGAAAATCTCTACATCATAAGTATTGAAGGAAAGGGGACAGCAGTGGATCAGCGTGGTTTTGTCTCATTG
>CAZTDB010000440.1:0-3078 GCA_964612385.1 uncultured Ignavibacteriaceae bacterium | reverse complement strand
ACCCATATTTTCAATGCAATGCGTTCATTTCATCATCGTAATCCCGGTGTAATATTAGGTTCGCTGCTGCGCAATGAACTGAAGATTGAATTGATTGCAGATAATCTTCACGTTCATCCTGCGGTAATGGAACTGCTGCTTAAGCTTAAAGGCGCAAGCGGAATAGTGCTGGTGTCCGACTCAATCAGAGCCGGCGGGATGCATGAAGGTGAATATGAATTTGCAGATCAAAAAGTATTTATGAAATCGAAGAAGGCTTATCTTGCCGACGGCACTTTAGCCGGAAGCACATTGACTTTAAATACAGCTATCAAGAATATGGTTGAAAGCGCAAATGCAAAGATGACCGAAGCCGTAAGAATGGCATCCCTTAATGGTGCTAAAGTTATAAACATGGATCATACAAAAGGTATTTTAGCAGTCGGGAAGGACGCCGACATAGTTGTGTTAGATGATCATTACGATGTTGAGATGACGATAATGGACGGGTACATCGTTCATAAAAAGCAGGTTCTTTAATTGATTGATAGAAGTTTTTTCCATCAATTCAAAACGAGAGGTATTATCTTTTTTGCTGAGGCAAAATAATATTTTCGTAAAAGACGCTGCAGTCGAATTGATTCTTCGGACGAAGCGTCTCTGAAATTGGAACTACAGATTATAGTTTCATTATTGATTGAAATGAATTTTGATGGTTCTATTTCAATAAGGATTTCCTAATTAAAAAATAATAACTTCAGTCAGACAATTATTCCTTAGGTGACGATTGTTAATTAAAATTACAAACCTTTCCCAGCCGGATGTATTTAAAAATTACAGTACAAGGTACAAAATTTTTAGAGACGTGTACAGCTATGGATTAATCGGGATTGAATTGTATAACGTAAATTCCACGCTGGCTGAAACCGTTCAAAAGTTAGTTCTGCGGGAAAAAGAAATTTGTTATAAAGCAAGCGGTACAAAATCTAAAACCGTTGACTTATTAATCCCCGGATTCCTCGATAAGCTTAAAGAGGTTGCCCGAAAAATAGTTTCCCATGGCGATGAGGACGTTGGCTATAAAATTATAAACGTGATTAAAAATTACGAAGAATACGATGCAAAGGTTTATCAAATTGGAAACTGCACATTCAATTTCGGCAAGTCTTATGTTATGGGGGTATTGAATGTTACTCCCGATTCGTTTTCGGACGGAGGAAAATTTCAAAAACCGGATGATGCTTTTAAGTACGCTGAAGAAATGTTCGCAATCGGAGTAGATTTAATTGATGTCGGAGGGGAGTCAAGCAGACCCGGGTCCGAACCTGTTTCGGTGGAAACCGAACTGAAGAGAGTAATGCCTGTAATTGAAAAAATAATTGCAAAGTATCCGGACGCCGTTCTATCAATTGATACCACAAAAAAAATTGTTGCGGAAGAAGCTTTGAAAGCAGGGGCTAAAATCGTAAACGATATCAGCGGTTTTACATTCGATCCTTCAATTATAGATGTTGTGAAAAAATTTAATGCTGCCGCCATTGTTATGCACATGAAGGGAACCCCTGCCGATATGCAGAATAATCCGGTGTATGAAGACGTTGTTAAAGAGGTTTATGATTTTCTCTATCATCAAACATTAAAGTTATCGAAAAAAGGTATAAGCAAAATTTTCATAGATCCGGGCATCGGATTTGGAAAAAGAGTGGAAGATAATATCGACTTGCTGAGAAGACTTGAAGATTTTAAGAGCATGGGTTTCCCAATTTTAATCGGGGTATCGCGCAAATCATTTATCGGAAAAATACTAGAGCTTGATGTCGATAAGCGGGATATACCATCTGCCGTTATAGAAAGTTTAGCTATTAGAAACGGAGCGCGTGTTATCCGAACACACAATACAAAAATTGGCGTACAAGCATCTAAATTAACAGACATACTTATTTAAATTCGTTATGTTCGATTTATTCAAAATAGGATTTCTAACGGTTACCTTTGCAGATTTATTAGACATCGTAATTGTATCGGTGGTCGTCTATAAAATCTATACACTGCTTAAAGGAACAATTGCCGCACAAATATTTATCGGCTTGATGTTAGTTCTGCTTCTCTCATTTGTATCTCAGGCTGCTAATTTTCGTGCTCTAAGCTTTCTGCTGAATTTAGTAACTGAAATTTGGGTTATTGCTTTTATCATCTTATTTCAACCCGAAATTAGAAGACTGTTAGTATTCTTAGCGCGCAATCCGTTTTTCAGAATGTTTGTTAAACCTGATTTACCGGAAGCAGCCGATATCATTACGGATGCAGCATTTGAATTGTCGCAGCATCAACACGGTGCTTTGATCGTTATAATTAGATCTACGGGAATAAGAGGTTTTACCGAAACGGGTGAATTGTTAAATGCCAAGCTGTCGAAAGATTTATTAAGAACCATCTTTTTTCCGCGGTCTCCTCTTCACGATGGTGCAGTTGTAGTTAAAAATAATGTTGTGGAAGCTGCAAGATGCACTCTGCCGCTGTCTTCAACTACAAGCGTGAACGGTGAAAGCCTTGGGATGAGGCATCGTGCCGGATTAGGAATTTCAGAACAAGCTGATGTGATTAGCGTAATCGTTTCAGAGGAAACAGGCAGCATTTCCTTAGCCGAGAGTGGTCAATTAATAAAAGGCTTATCTAAAGATGCTTTGAGAAAAAGGCTGACACGCGCTATTAAGATTCCTGCCATTAAAGGATGGAGAGGATTAATTGAACACTACATCAAAGCGAAATAATGTTTGTGCAGTTATTCCATTTTATAATGAAGAAAAATTTATAAGAGATATAATCCTCCGCCCGCTGCCTTATGTCGATCTTATATTTGCAATTAATGATCGCTCAGCAAACAATTTTCTTCAACTTTTTCCTTATACAGACAAAGTATTATTAATCTCCCCTCCTCTGAATTAGGGAAAAGGTTATGCAATAAATGAAAATTCAAATTTAAGCATAGGATTTGTTGATATTTCTGCAGTTTATCATACTGAGAGGAGTAAAATAAAATCAATAAAAGTTATTTAAGAATTTTTGAAATTACTTTTTACTCCTGTTCAAAGCTAAAGT
>CAZTDB010000439.1:0-3080 GCA_964612385.1 uncultured Ignavibacteriaceae bacterium | reverse complement strand
CAAGGTAACTATTAAAGGATATCTTACCCACTATAAACAACATAGAACCATAAAATTGTGCATCATTGAATATCCTTGCTAAGTTCGTAATAAAATTCTAACCAAAGATATTAGTCAAATGACTTTTGGAAAAATTTCTTTGTGAAACTTTGTGGACTCTCTGAGGTTCTCCGTGTAACAAAAAAAGTTACACAGCGCCACACAGAGAAGGCATAGTGAACCACAAAGAATTGAGCGATTTTCCTTAATTATCATTGATTAAGAATCTATGTATTAAGTTATTTGAAGGAGGATATTTTCAAACAGATTTTGTTGATAAGTTTTAAGAAGGGAAACTAACTTGAAATCGTATAAAATCAATCAGATAAGGTTAATCTCTATCAAATTTGTATTTCAACGAATCAACTTTAATTTCTCCTTTCGGCAGAATTTCCAAAGTATTTGATATCCATAAAGGATATTTGAACCCAAAATCATCAGGATGATAAATTAATAGACCTTCGATCAACGGAAGCGTTACTGTTGAACCATAATCATTTATAAATTGTTTTAAGCCTTTAACTTTACCAAAGACCCGGTAAACGTTTCCCGGATTTACCGTTCTGATTTTTATATCAATGCGTTGATCTTTTGGAAGCGGGTGATCAATATCCACAATGAAGTTAAAATAATCACCGGCTTCACCTCCAATCCTTCCGCTTATTTGAAATGAATTTGTTTCTAATGGTAATTCGGGTCGACCTGAGATTAAACCGTATATGGAAATAATTTTACAGATCCATTCATCAGGATTTCTATAGATCAACCGATTATAAACGTCGAAATTAGCTTTCGAAACTATTTTCTTAATCTCATCAGAATTATAAGACATGGTTAACGCATAACCTTCTCCATAGCCTTCTAAATATGTTTTATCGTCTTCCGAATTTGAATCAGATTTAAATAAAAAGTTTTCAGTTGTTGAACAAGAAACGATAACTGAAAACGACAACATGATAACTAAGTAGCTCACCTTATACAAGTGAGTAGAAAACCTCCGAGGTTTAGTCATTCGATTTATTCTGAAAAATGTTTGTTGGTTAAAAATCAAAATTTTTCTGGTAAAAATATTCATTGAAACCTCGGAGGTTTAGTTATCTGCGTAAAATGAGTGAGTAATATTTTTTCACTTTGTGCATATCGAATTTTAAAGTTTCATTATAGGATAACTCCGCCGCCCAAACATGTCACCCCCGAATAAAACACAGCAAATTGACCGGACGCTATTCCTTGATCCGGTGTATCAAGTTTCACTTTAACTTTGTATTCATCCTCAAATTCAACGCTGCCATTATAGAACTTTGCGCCATGCCTAATTTTTACTAAAAGATTTTTTTCATCCGGTTTAGTTCCCGAAATCCAATTTAATTTGCCGGTATAAAACTCATCGCGCTGCCGTTTAGCTTTATTCTCGCGTGATACATAAACGATATTATTTTCAATATCCTTCTTTACAACATACCATGGACCGCCTGAAAGCTTTAATCCTGATCTCTGCCCGATTGTAAAATAATAATATCCATCGTGAGTGCCTAATTTTTCATTTGTGTCAATATCAATTATACTTCCTTTAAGTATTCCCAAATGATGCTTAATAAATTCAGTGAATTTTACCTGACCCAAGAAACAAATACCCTGACTGTCTTTTCTATTTTTATTCGGCAGATTAAAATCTTCCGCTAATTTTCTTATTTGACTTTTATTGTACTTTCCTATGGGAAAAAGCGCCCGCGACAACTGCGATTGATTAAGATACGCCAAAAAATAAGTTTGATCCTTAACCGCATCCGGCGATCTTTTTAATAGATATAATCCGTTATGCTTTTCAACCCGCGCATAATGCCCGCTTGCAACTTTCTCAAAGCTATTGTCAATCTTTTCATAAAATTGACCGAACTTGACCAGGCTGTTACAGAAGATATCCGGATTTGGAGTACGTCCATCTTTTATTTCAGATATCGTGTAACTCACAACCGTATCCCAATATTCATTTTGAAGCGATAACACCTCCAGCGGAACCCGGGCTTGATTGCAAACTGCTTTAACAAATTCTAAGTCTTCTTCCCAGGGGCATTCGCCAAGAAAAGAGAATTCATCCTGAAGCCAAATTTTTAAATAATAAGCTGTGATATCATGTCCTTCATCTTTAAGCAGACGAAGTGCAACAGAGCTGTCAACACCTCCGGAAAGTAATACTGCAATTTTCATAAGTATCAGAATTATAATTTTTACGAAATAAAGTTAAGAAAAGATGGACTAAATATTCAGTCAAACTTAAGACTGTAAAATTTCAAATCAATTCTTCTTTTTAAGCCGTTTATTAATTTGATTTAGCATATCATCATATATCTGTTTTGGAACACGACTTAAAATAGTAGTTCCAAGCTCGTTAGAATTTTTTATTGAATGGAAAAATCCGATGGTAGTATCGTTCCTCCCATCATGGATTCTCATAACACCGTGCAGCTTCCCTTCGAAAATTCCGCCGCTTAGCTTTGAAATATCTTTGTAATGAATAATGATCTGTTTAGATGAAAGAAAAAAATTAGTGCAAATTATTTTCTCACTATCGGCAGTTATCTTATATGGTAAAATCTTATAAAGCATTAAGGCATACTGGTTCAACCGATATAAAAGCAAGATTGAGATTGTAGCCGGTAGAATCCACCATAAACTTTCTGAAAGAAAAAATAAAGCTGCTGAGAAATTTAATATCAGCAGCAGAGTCAAAATAAAATTTCCGAAGCGGTAGAGGATATGATAAATCAACGGATAGGTATAAATCCTCATAAATCCTTAGCAGATTAAGTTATTTTGAATTAACTGATAAAAAAATGCTAATTCCTTGGGAAGATGAATAAGCATTTAGTTAAAGATGTATACTTTATAATTCTTACTCTATCTTTGGAACATTTTTCAATTGAGGTCTTATTAGTGCACCGGAAGCGTATATCTCAAAAATCGTTACTGTATTACTTACTTTAATAGAATCTGATTCTTCCTGTGAATTATTCCTTGTCTCTTCGCTCAATTCAACTGCA
>CAZTDB010000438.1:0-3085 GCA_964612385.1 uncultured Ignavibacteriaceae bacterium | reverse complement strand
TCTGTCTTTGGGATCTCATTCGCAAAACAGCTAACTGATAAATTCTCTTTCGGCATTACTGCCAAATACGCTAGAGAAGATTTAATTTATGCAAAGGCAGGTGAACTGATATTTGACGGTGGACTGATTTTTAATACAGGCTTCAGATCAATTCAAGTTTCGGCAACTCTATTAAATTTTGGACCGGAGGTAAAATTTATCGAAAGAAGTTACCCGCTCCCACAAACGTTAAACCTCGGCGTTTCTTCATATTTAATAGCCCCGAATGAATATTTGATAAGCGATGCAAAAGATCATTCGCTGTTAATAGCCTATGATATGATTCAGCCGAGAGACTACGACCAGCAGCATGCATTGGGATTAGAATACGGATTTAACAATATAATCTATTTACGCGGCGGTTATAAGTTTAACGGTGATCAGGAAGATTATTGCTTCGGAATCGGAATTAATTATCAATCATACAGGCTCGATTATGCTTACAGCAGCTTCGGTGATTATCTCGATGCTGTTCATAGATTAACTATCGGACTTGAAATTAGATAAGCATTCAATGGAGAAATTAATACAATGAAATTTAAGAACATCTTCAAACATCTGATATATTTATCTTTAATTCCGCTATTACTTTACCCTCAGCACCGGGGCGATAATTTGTCCTTTCAAGGAATATCTTTTTTTAATGACGAGGGTACGTTCGCTTCTGCAATGGGTGGAGCCTTTGTTTCCTACAGCAGTAATCTTGATGCATTATTTTATAACCCTGCAGGATTAATGGGTTTAACTTCGCTTCAGATTTCGACCTCCGGATATTATTATTCAAAGCTTTGGAGAGAGAATCAAGAATACAGACCAAATCGATTTTTTGTTACACTCCCTTTTTATCTTGAAGGATTATATGTGCCGGATCCGTTAGATGACGGCAGATGGGACCACGAAAGGGCACAAGATACTACTAAACCTTATGTCGTTAATACTCCGGTATTGGGAGCCGATCCGTACAGCAAAGAAGCGGCAGATTGGGAGTATAACAAAAATAGTTTTTCATTCCAGAACATAGCAGCAGCCTTTCCCTTCGAAATCGAAGGAAATAAATTTGTTGCAGGTGTAAGTTACAGTAAAAAATTTAATGTACTCGACTTCGACAGAAACGATACTCATTTGGACCCGCACATTGGATATGATCAGTATGGAAGCATTGGGAGAGTAAACGGATTAGACACGTTGGTATTGAAATGGTCAAAGTTCTTAAGACAAAGAACAGGGGAGATACATAATATTTCCGCTGCATTGGCTTATCAAATATCCGAAGAAATATTTTTCGGTATCGGAACAAATTATCTCTGGGGTGAATCAGACGATTTGCAATACTTAGATAGAGTCGGATCATTCGATCTTATAAGAGAAAACAGATTCAGATTTTATTATCAGAACAGCTATGATGAAATATCCGGCACATCAAAATACAGCGGATTGAAAATTAACATCGGATTTCAGGCAGACCTTGAATATGTTAAAGCCGGATTAACTCTCGATTTACCATATACTTTAGAACGTGAGTGGGATTATATAAAAATTCACAAAGACTCGATATCATCTTTGAAGGAAAATATTTCCGGAATAGATAAGCTCAGTATTCCTGCAGTAATTTCCTTTGGTGTTAGTTTCAATCCTATCGATGATTTTATTTTCGCAGTCGATTACGAATACTCACCATTCAGTAAAGCTGAATTTACCACATCCGGCGTTGACACAACCTACAGAAATTCTGTAGACCGTCATGTTCTCAGATTCGGTGCCCACTATATTTTTTCTGAGATGCTTTCAGTTATGCTCGGATATGGAAGGATACCCCAGCTTTTCGTGCCTGATGGTTCTGCTTTCAGAGATAGAGGACCTGCTGCAGATCATTTTTCCGCAGGCTTCAGTTTAAACTTTTGGTTTGGGATATTCGATGCCGTTTATGTTTTCAGACAATTAAAATATTACGATTCTTATTTCAGCAACACTAACTATGTTCTTGAAAAACAAAATAGTTTTCGCTTTGCATATACATACAAGTTTTAATACGCATCTGAATTATGCGGCTGCGTCTGATTTCACTTAATAAATAATTTGGAGGAATAAGATGAAACTTTTATTTAAAATTTTTTTAACACTGATGCTGGCGGTAACCTCTCTTTCGTTAGCCCAAACGAGCATTCAAGTTACTCCCGAACAAGGATTAAGATTAGCGCTTGAGTTTGCTGCATCGAACAATGTCGATTCGATAATTCTAATTACAAGCGGAGGTGTTTATACTGAAGTGGATACATTTAACTTTCAGATAAGGAAACCGGTCACCATTGTAGCAAAACCGGGTTTAGCTGAAAAACCAATTTTGACAAATAGCAATCCCGACGGGAAATTACTTGAAATAATTAGAGTGTCTGATGACCTAACCTTAGACGGAGTTATTCTCGATGGCGGTCATCCCACTTCTTACGGAATGAAGTACGGTATAAGAGTTGGACCAACCATTGGAGACGGCGTGCCTGCTAAAAAAGGTTTGAATGTTACGGTTAGAAATGTCGACTTTAAAAATTTCTATGAAGGAGGTACAGGGCAGGGACACGCATTCTATTTCTTGAAAGATGTAGAAGCCGGGACAATAAGAATTGAAGATTGCACAATTAACGGTACGGGATACGAAGCCATCAGAATGAGCGAAACGGAAAAATACGCCGTGGAGCGATGCCTGGATTCTCTTATCATCCGTAATGTGACTTTTGAGAATGTAGCAGCCGAATGCATTAGATTTTATGCAGACCTTGATACAGCAACAACTGACGCTTATGTTCTAATGGAACATTTAACTGTCAACAAGTGCAATGCACGCATGGCTTTCATTAAGAATAATAAAAATTCAATTATGAGAAACGTTATTATCACTAACGATTTCGACGGCGGTTCAATTAGCGGACAAAATAGGGTAGACTATATAATGGATGTTCAATCTACCGGTTCAATTGTTAGTCACATTGATACCTTTAATGTTTTCCCGATAACGATAAAATCTACGAAGGGAGGAACGGTTGATGCTGCC
>CAZTDB010000437.1:0-3097 GCA_964612385.1 uncultured Ignavibacteriaceae bacterium | reverse complement strand
CGAACAATTCAATAATATTGGTGGTTTAGATACAGCACTTAAACACAGTGCAATAAGTATCGACCATCTCGAAGTAATTAGTGAGAGTGATGTTTATAAATTTTCAGGAGTTGATACTGTTGCTGTTCTGCTCCCCGGTGTTTCATTCTTTTTGAATTACAGTTACGCACCCGCTCGAAAATTAATCGAAAAAAATGCAATCGTTGCACTCGCTACCGACTATAACCCGGGTTCATCTCATATTGCCAATTTTAATTTGGTGATGAGCCTCGCGGCAATAAAAATGAAAATGACTATTGAGGAAATTATCTCTGCAGTTACGATTAATGCAGCAAAAGCTTTAAATTTATCATCCGACAGAGGCAGCATCGAATTAGGAAAAAAAGCAGACTTCTCAATTTTTGAGGCAGAAGATTATTCGGAGATAATTTATAGCGTTGGAAAAAACTTAAATTGCATGACGGTTAAGAACGGTGAAGTAATTTACAATTCACATAATTAAAAAAAGTTTCAATAAATTCATGGGGTGATAATTATGAAGCTATTAAATTCAATCATAATAACAATTTTAGTTGCAGCTTCTGTAATGGCACAGGTTCCGGTTGTGAAACCCGGTATCGATGTGTTAAGGGATCATGGTTTCGATATTTTAAAAGGGAAACGGGTGGGCTTAATTACTAATCCAACAGGTGTCGATTCAAATTTAAAGTCTACAATTGATATTCTTTTTGACTCACCCGGCGTAAATATTGTCGCGTTATTCGGACCGGAACATGGAGTTCGAGGCGATTACCCGGCAGGAGATTATATCGAATCTTATATCGATTCAAAAACAAATTTGCCTGTTTACTCGCTGTATGGTAAGACGAGAAAACCAACTGCCGAAATGCTAAAGGGCATTGATGTTTTGGTTTATGATATTCAAGATATTGGGTGCCGGTCTTACACGTATATCAGTACTATGGGTGTGGCAATGGAAGCCGCTGCCGAAAATAATATTGAATTCGTAGTGCTTGATCGACCTAATCCTTTAGGCGGAATTAAAGTAGAAGGAAATCTTGTTGAGGATGGATTTATTTCTTTCGTTTCGCAATTTAAAATTCCATACGTATACGGATTAACTTGCGGTGAATTAGCTTTGATGTTGAATAATGAAGGAATGCTGGCAGGTGGATTGAAATGCAGCTTAAAAGTTCTCGGTATGAAAAATTGGAAACGCGATATGTCATTTGAGGATACCGGTTTGCAATGGGTTCCGACTTCGCCGCACATTCCTCATAAAGATTCCCCGAAATATTATGTTGCTTCGGGCATAATGGGCGAACTCGGAGTGGCTTCAGAAGGAGTTGGATATACTATCCCTTTCCAAATACTTGGAATGGAAAGCATTAACTCAGATCTTCTCAGCAATAAAATGAATGAGTTTGGTTTGGAAGGAATTATTTTTAGACCGATTACATATCGTCCTTTCTATGGGAGGGATGCAAAGAAAGAAATGCACGGAGTTCAAATTCATATAACAGATTATCAAAAAATTAATTTGATGAGCATACAATTTTTATTTATGCAGGTTTTAACTGAATTGTATCCCGATAAAAATCCGTTCAAGCTTGCAGCCGAATCACGACTTGCAATGTTTGATAAAGTTGCAGGCACTTCAAAAGTAAGAGAAATGTTCGGCAAAAACATGAAGTTTGAAGACATAAATAATTTTCTTAACAAAGATGTCGAAAAATTTAAAAAGATTTCTGCTAAGTATTATTTGTATAAGTAACATTGCTGCTGCAACAACATCGGCTCAGATGTTATTTGTACCCTTTAAGAATGAGTCCTCTTATGCAGGCACCTGGAATCTATCAACCGAGATACCAGATTATATTGCTGCCTATTTAAGGGAATTTCATACTATCGATGTGCTTTCTTCGAGTGTGTTTAATTCTTTAGCTTTCGAAATTTCAGAGAATGAAGCAGAGTACGATGACCTGGAATTTATTTCAAACATTGCTGAGAAATACGGAATCAGATTTGTTGTAATGGGCAGCATTAAAACGTTCGATATAACACGGTTTACTGCGGGCGAACCGATTCTTGCCGGTTATGAATCTTTTAGCTGCGAAGTTGAATGTCAAATCAAAATATTCAATCTCGTTTCAAATTCGATGGATTATTTGGATGACATTAATTCCAAAATAGCAAATAGAGGATTAGGACTTACTCTATTTGGTAAGCCTACCGAGGAGAAGCTTCAATTTTATTCTTTGAACACCATACGATTTGGCGGAGAAGAATTCAGCAAAACAATTGTAGGTGAAACGATGTTTCAATTCTGTGAAAATCTTGCCGCTGATATTAAATACAAATCAAGTGAGATTCTGAAAAAAGAATATCATAAAAAAATTAAACAAGACATTAACGATCCTAAACTTGACTCAATCGCTATCAAATCGGAGGTACTGAAAGGTATAATCCTTACTTACGATTCATCGACCGGAGAAGCTTTTATTAATTTAGGCGAAGAGGATGGAGTAAGACCCGGAGAGGAAATATATATTTACGCTAAAAGCGATTCCCTCTTTGATCCCGTTTCAAATAGATTTTTAGGAATAAGCGAGAAGAGAATTTCTTCGATTGAAATAGTCGAACTCAGAGGCGGAAAATTAGCTCTAGGAATCGTAACTGAAAACCGGCAGCTAATAACCGAAGGAATGGAGATAAGGAAGATTATCTTTAAGAAAAATTGAGAATTTATTTTTATTTATGAGGCGTATCTAAGAAGAGCTTATTATGAAATTTTGTGTTCGAATATTCTTAATAATCGAAACATTTCATTAATGAAAATACCTTTTTGGGGAAGGCTCATTTATTTAACCTAAACTTCAAATCCGTTACCGACCAGCGGGGCTTTAACTCTAACGTATCAGGGTGAACGGAAAATTGTGATGATGGCTTATACGGATTTACCCAGCCGAAATCAAACAGACCCGTACTATCCTTATCGTAAAAAGACCATAATAAATATTTCCCGGCATTCATTCGTTCAAAATTAAATTTACCGCTCTCCCCTATTCTTTGCTTGAACTGCTTTTTCTCAGCAATA
>CAZTDB010000436.1:0-3102 GCA_964612385.1 uncultured Ignavibacteriaceae bacterium | reverse complement strand
CTCTTGAAAGAACCGTAGCTGCATTTCCCTTAATTTTTCTTCCTTCGAACATTGAATAATCGGTGCACATGTGATGCGTATGAACCGATAAAGTATGTTCCATCTCCGGGTCCCAAATAACAATATCGGCATCAGACCCGACGGCAATGGTTCCTTTCTTGGGATAAAGTCCGAACATCTTAGCAGGCGATGTTGAGCTTAATTCAACCCATCTGTTAATAGAAATTCTTCCCTCTCTCACGCCGCCGTCATACAATAATTGAAGACGATGCTCAATACCCGGTCCCCCATTAGGTATCTTCGTGAAATCATCTTTACCAAGCTCCTTCTGTTCTTTGAAGCAGAAAGGGCAATGATCGGTAGAGACAACTTGCAGTGTATTTTTTCTTAAGCCCTGCCACAATTTATCTTGATGCCATTTTTCTCTTAACGGAGGAGTGAAGACAAGCTTAGCATCCTCAAAACCGGGTTTATTCATATCATCTAATGATAAGAATAAATACTGCGGACATGTTTCCGCATAAGCCGGCAGCCCTTTATCTCTTGCTTCGGCTACTTTTTCAAGCGCTTCATTGCAGGAAAGATGAACTATATAAACCGGAGCGCCCGCCATCTCAGAGAGAGCAATTGCCCGGTGAACGGCTTCGCCTTCGGCTGTAGTGGGACGGGTTAATGCATGATAGATTGGTGCTGTTTTTCCTTCGGCTAAAGTTCGCTGTACTATCAAATCAATCACGCTTCCGTTTTCGGCGTGCATGCAAACTAGTGCTCCCGTAGTGGCAGTGTGTTTCATAGCTTTAAAGATAGTTGCATCATCTACCATCAATACTCCGGGGTATGCCATAAATAATTTGAAGCTGGTAACTCCTTCCCTTACCATATCACTCATATCTTCAAGATGTGCATCGGGTAAATCGGTAATGATCATGTGCAGCCCGTAATCTATGGTTGCTTTACCTTCTGCTTTTTTCCACCAGATATCGAGTGCATCGCGCATTCGTGTTCCTTTTGATTGAATTGCAAAATCGATTATACAAGTTGTGCCGCCAAAGGCAGCCGCGCGTGTTCCGGTTTCAAAATCATCACACGAAACAGTTCCGCCGAAAGGCATATCAAGATGTGTGTGAACGTCCACTCCACCGGGTATAACAAGCTTATTACTTGCATTGATAATTTTATCTGCTGCAATATTTAAGTTTTTTCCGATGGAGGTAATTTGATCTTTTTCGATATATACGTCGGCAAAGTAATCCTGCTCTGCAGTGATTATTCGTCCATTTTTAATTAAGACGGACATGTTAGCTCCCGGGTAATAATTTATTATTTATGAGTTATTATTTATGATGTTAAGAACTATAAGGCTTTTTTGTTGAATGTTGATTTTTGTAATCGATACATTTAAGATAATACCTCACACCCTTCTCAATGTATCACTATCCCATGCTTTGCCTGAAACTCTGCAAGATTTTCCCATGTCAATTCTTTTCCTTCTCGCTTGAATTCGTTTATAAGTTCATTCCAGGTTTTTACTTCCGTTCCGTCATTAAGCCTGACCATTGTAATGCATCCGTCAACGGGACAAACAAGCGAACACAAAGCGCAGCCCACACAGTCATTTTCGCGTACGACAGTTTTATTGTGTCCGTTAATAGGAATTAAATCAATGCATTGATGCGCACCGTCTTCGCAAGCTATGTAACATAAGTTGCAATAAATACACTTCGATTGATCGATTCTTGCGGTTGTCCGATGCAGCAAATTAAAGTTACCGAACTCGTCAATTTTAGATAAAGATTTTCCGCGAACTTCATCTAAAGATTTTATTCCTTTCGCTTCCATCCAATTGGTAAGTCCTTCTACTAGATCATCAATTATTCTGAAGCCATAGTGCATCACTGCTGTGCATAGTTGAACCGATGCAGCACCGAGTAAAATAAATTCAAGTGCATCTTTCCATGTACTTATGCCGCCTATTGCTGAGATAGGAAGATTAACTTCTTTATCAAGTGCAACCTGCGATACCATGTGAAGTGCGATAGGTTTTACTGCAGGTCCGGCAAAACCGCCGTGACCTCCTTTTCCGCCGATATTTGGTTTCAGCTCGAATGTATCGATATCAACACCGATGATGCTGTTTATTGTATTGATGAGCGAAATACCCGATGCATTTGCTGCCTTTGCCGCCCTTGCCGGATAAACTATGTTGCTGACATTAGGCGTAAGCTTAACGAGCACAGGAATTGTTGATACTTCCATCACCCATTCAGTAATCATCTTACAGTATTCGGGAACTTGTCCAACCGCCGAACCCATTCCCCTTTCACTCATTCCATGAGGGCATCCGTAGTTCAATTCTATACCGTCGCAGCCGGTGTCAATTGTTCTTTTTACAATGTCATGCCAGGTTTCCCTTTTTGATTCGACCATCAATGAAACAATAACTGCTCTATCGGACCATAGTTTTTTTGTCTCGGCAATTTCTTTTAAGTTTTTTTCTATTGGTCGATCGCTTATCAATTCTACATTATTCAAGCCTGCTATTTTTTGACCGTTATAATCCAAACCGCCGTAACGATTATATACATTCATTACAGGTTCGCCGATTGTTTTCCAAACGGTTCCGCCCCACCCGCACTCAAATGCTTTGCAGTTCTGATAAGCTGAATTAGAAGGGGGACCCGAAGCTAACCAAAACGGATTTGGAGATTTTATTCCTCCGCAGTTAATCGATAAATCTGCCATTACAAACCTCTATTATTTTACTCTTCGCCCAATAAAAATTTTTTTATTCCGTGTACAGCACGTTTGCCGTCGTAGGCGGCATTTACTACCTCTTTCCCGCCGTTGATGCAATCGCCGCCGGCAAACACTTTCGGATTTCCTGTTTGATACGTAATCGAATCAACTTCAACAATTCCCTTATTAATTTTGATGCCCGGAATTGTTGATAAAAATTCAGCATTCGGTTTTTGACCTATAGCCTTAATCACCATATCTATCGGTATTATAAATTCACTTCCTTCAATGGGATATGCTTTTCTTTTACCTTTCTCATCAGGCTCTTTTAAGATCGTCTTTACACATTCTATTGCTTCAACATGG
>CAZTDB010000435.1:0-3105 GCA_964612385.1 uncultured Ignavibacteriaceae bacterium | reverse complement strand
CCCCCTAAATCCTCCTAACCACCCCATTCATCGAATCGGTTGCTTCAACTAATATCTGCAGTACTTCTAACGCATGCTTTCCATCTGTTAGAGGAATAGTATCATTGATAATCGAATCATAAAAATGCAAGTGTTCCGCCGATAACGGTATTGTGTCTTCAATTTCAATTACGTCATAATCCTGATCGAATTTCTCGATTCTTCCGTTTAAATTGTGAAAACCTTTTTTGTAATACTTTAATTTTTCGGTCTTTAATGTATCCTCAAATACGTACATCCCTTCTGCACCGATTACTACCAGTCTTTGCTCTTTAAAAGGGTGCAACCAGCTAACAAAGATATGCGCCTTTACTCCAGAAAGATAACTCATATATGTTAATGTAGCATCTTCTATTCCGTTCTGAACAAAACCTGCCCCGTGTGCTTGTATAACTTCGGGAAAACTCTCCGTTAAGTATTGAATGATAGAAATATCGTGCGGTGCAAAGCCCCATAAAATATTTTCCTCGCTCCTTATTGAACCAAGGTTTAATCTGTTGCTGTATATGTATTGAAGCTTTCCAATATGACCGTTACTAATACCCTCTTTTATTTTTTTGACAGCCGGATGATACAGCAAAACATGACCGACCATCAGCTTTAATTTCCTGGTTTCTGCAACTGAGACTAACTGTTCAGCCTCAGGTAACTCGAGCGTTATGGGTTTTTCTACGAGAACATTTTTATTCGCTTCAAGACAAATCTTAGCCAAACTATAGTGTGTTTCGGCAGGTGTTGAAATTATGACTCCATCTATTACATGATTATTTAGAATATCATTTATATCATAAATAAAATTTATTGAGGGGTGAAGATGGCTTACTTGAGATTTTTTTCCGCTGATAATATCGTGAACATAAATATTTTGAGGTTCGAGATATTAGAGCGTAGCTCTAATGTGGTTAAATCCCCATTTCCCGGCGCCAATAACCGCAAGGCTAAGATTTTTATATTTCAACTAATTGCTCAGCTTTAATTTTGATTACGATTGGGTTTGAAATTATTATCTCTCTTTTCTTCTATTCGATTTTAATCAATTTTTTTTCATTATCCTTACCTGACATAAAAGAACTCGCACTTAAAAGATGATTATGCTTTTATTACCTTCCCGTTCATAATGCCGTTCAATTTAAATGCGTTGCGGGTATCGACTATTAATTTTGCATGCTTTTTAATAAAATCATAGTCGTATGCATTATGATCGGTACTAAGCAAAACAAGGTCGTACTCTGCAAGCTTATTTGCTGTTAAGCTGATCGATTCCAATTCGTACTCATATTTGCGGGTTTTAGGAAGTTTCGGGATATAGGGGTCGTGATAGTCAACTGATGCCTCTCGTTCTCTAAATATCTCAATTAGCTTCAGAGATGGGGATTCGCGTAAATCATCTATATCTTTTTTATAGGCGGCGCCCAAGATCAGAATTTTCGCGCCCTTAAGAGAAATATCATTTTTATTTAAGGCATCCACAGCCCTCTCCACTACATAGTACGGCTGATTTGTATTTATCTCACCGGCAAGCTCAATGAACTTAGTGTGGATATCATACTGCCGGGCTTTCCAGGTAAGGTAGAACGGATCGATAGGGATGCAGTGCCCTCCGAGTCCTGGACCTGGATAGAATGGCTGGAAACCGAAGGGTTTGGTTTTTGCCGCTTCGATAACCTCCCAAATATCAATCCCCATCCTGCTGAAGACAACTTTTAATTCATTAACCAAGGCTATGTTTACAGCGCGGTAAATATTTTCTAGTAACTTTACAGCCTCTGCGGTTTTGGTGCAGGATACAGGTACTGTTTCTACTATTATCTGATCGTACAAGAATTTTGCTGCAATCAAACAGTTTGGAGTAATGCCGCCTACCACCTTCGGAATTGTAGTTGTTGAATACTCCGGATTGTTTGGATCTTCACGTTCGGGACTGAAGGCTAAGAAAAAATCTTCGCCTGCTTTAAATAATCTACCTTTATTCCCTTGAGTCTCAGCGGTTTGAATTGACGGTGCTTGCTCAAAAAGTGGGAGTAAAATCTCTTCGGTTGTTCCCGGATAAGTAGTAGATTCAAGAACTATTAGCTGACCTCTTTTAAAATATCTTTGTACCTCTTTAGAGGTATCAATAATATATGTCATATCCGGTTCACGATGCTCATTTAAAGGTGTAGGGACACAAATTATTATCACATCAACTTTAGAGAGTAATGAAAAATCTGTTGTTGGAAAAAACTTGCCCGAATTAATTACCGCCCTGATTCTATCTGCGTGAATGTGCTTTATGTAGCTTGAGCCTTCTTTAAGCACCGGAATTTTTTTCTCGTCAACATCAAATCCGGTTACGGGGAATCCCTTATTTGCAAATTCAAGCGCAAGGGGAAGACCTACATACCCCAATCCAATTACTCCGATTTCGGCGGAGTGGTTTTTGATTTTTTCAAGAAGATTATCGATTAACATAAATTCTTTCCCGCTAATTTATTGTTGGATGAAGCGTCCCAACTTGATTTTGGCACAGCTTCGCCACGTGAGTCACATTGTGGCTTCATTTGTTATATATATAGCGCAAAAAATGTCCTATTCGGAAAATTAATAATAAAAAAATGCGAAAAAGTATTTTTTTATTTTACCATTTCGCATCGCAATATAAAAAATCTCGATCACCCCCGTCATTTTAGATTAAATATTCTGACTTTAAAATCTTTAGTGATTCATAATTATGCTTAAGTGGAATTTGAAGAATCGCAAACGCTTACCACAAAATATATAAAATTTTCTTAAAAAAATAATAAACTTTTACTTTTGTTAAAACTAAATCCTAATTTGATATTTTATAATTGAATATCTTCCTGTATTAACCTGGTAAATTACTCACGTACTCACGCCTATATAATGTATCGCGTCAGATAATTCTTCTCGCCGATCTTTCCTAAAAAAATTTTTAGCGTCCCAATTCTAATAGTTGAATGGATTGAATTAGATTCAATGCATATTATTTCAACGATTGTAACTTTCGTTTTATAAAGTAAAAATATATCTTGATAGAAATCATAGTTTACTATTAACCTGCTTGCT
>CAZTDB010000434.1:0-3105 GCA_964612385.1 uncultured Ignavibacteriaceae bacterium | reverse complement strand
CAAATGCATTCAAAGGAAATAATTTTTGCTGTGCGTTCAACCGAAATTTTAAACGATATAACATTTGAAGATTCTATGAAACTTGAAATAAATAAACTATGCAAAGTAATTGAAAGCGGAAGTTCTATTGCAGGTACGGACTTGAATCAATGTAATGACGAATTCATTAATCTGTTCGAAAACTCTGATCTTGTGATTGCAAAAGGGCAGGGAAATCTTGAAACGCTGTTAGATGTAAAGAGACCGGTTTATTTTATGTTCAAAGTAAAATGCGAAGTAATATCCGAATTGTGCGGATATCCAATCGGCAGCGGAGCACTTCACTACAATAAGAATTAACTGTTTTTTCTAAGGGGAGTTTTATGATTAAAGCATTCAAAGCTATATCTATAATCATTTTTTCAACACCTATATTATTTTCACAAAATATTGAAGAAAAACCAGCAAGCTTATTGGGCAATCTATTCAACGGGGGCTCTTCATTAAATGAATACGGCATAAATTTGGGCAGTTCACTAACCATCGATTGGATAAATAATATTCACGGAGGAATTGAAAGAAAGTCAGACTACTGCGGATTGTTTAGCTTATCCACGCAGTTTGATTTGAATAAAATTATTTCATCTGCCGGCAGTGAACTTTATTTTGAAATGATGGGCATTACAGGCGGGATAGCTGGCGAATTTATCGGAAGTTTCCAAAACGTGAGCAATATTGAAGCACATAAAATGATTCGAATTTACGAAGGATGGTTTAAGCAAATGTTATTCAATGACAAGTTTTACTTGTTAATTGGAATAAGAGATTTTAATTCTGGATTTGATTTTATTGAAACAGCATCTGTTTTTTTAAATAGCTCACACGGATTGGGCTGCGAAATTTCGGAGTCGGGACACTGCGGTCCTTCAACTTATCCATATACAGGCTTGGGAGTTGAACTAAGTCTTACTGCATCGGATAATTTGGCATTAAAGGGAATTGCATCGGAAGCCATGCCTGGAAGTTTTGAGCTGAACAATTGGAATCCGAATTTCTTTTCTTGGGATGAAGGTCTGTTTATCGCTTCAGAAATAGAGCTTAGTTTCAATAAATCACAAAATTCCGAACAAAAAAGAAATCAAAAATTTGCTAAACAGCGTAGGTATGGATCCGGTAGAGCTTTAAGAAGGAACAATACTTTACTCCGAGACCGGCAGCTTATAAAACGTGGAATATGCGGTACCCGTTTTAAACTTGGGGGCTGGTACTACACGGCATCCTTCGACAATCCTTCAGATCAGGATGAATTCCATTATACTTCGAGTCGAAAAGATAATTTTGGAATTTATACCTCGATTGAGGATGTAACAGTAATTAACAATTTTACTCAGCAGCAAGTAAGAACATTTTTAAGATTAGGTGCTGCGCATCCCGAATACAATCCGGTACATTTATATTTCGGAGCGGGAATATTGATTAACAACATATTAACAAGCGATGATTCCGATAAAATCGGGTTAGCCGTATCATTCTCAAAAGTAAGTGAAAAATACCACGCGGATTTTTTTAAGCAGAATTATCTGCCTTACAAATTCGAAACTATTTTGGAATTAACTTATCGATACGATGTTACTGATTATTTCACAATTCAGCCTGATGTACAATACATAATTAATCCGGGCATCTTCGATGGTAATAAAGATGCACTTGTATTTTCATTTAGAGCCGATATGATATTACATTGATTAACTAAGGTTAAATTTTTACTTGCGGCTTTTTGAGAAAATATCTTTCAAATTATCATAGCCTGTAACGTGAACTCTATTCAACGAAAATATCTCATTGCAACTCTGTGTTTCGCTGTATTTTCTCCGTGGAACTCGTTGATTTTTTTTTGAATAGTGCCGCGTTGAGATGTGCTGAGTTACACAGGGAATTTTTCAGTATGAATTATTACTCAAATTCCTAATCCAAGAGAGGGGTCTTATGAAACAATCAACAGAAATAAAATTTGATATAAACACCTTTGATATAGACATTGCAGGACATGTTAATAATGCAGTATACATCCATTGGCTGGAAATATTAAGGACTAAGTTATTCGCCGAACATTTCAATCTTAAAAGGTTGTTGAAAATGAATATCTATCCTGTGGTAGTTTCAACGACGATAGAATACAACAAATACCTCAAACTCTTTGATAATCCTGTAGGAATAATGACTGTTGATAAAACAGAGCATGGTATGATTTTCCTCAGTGCGAAAATAACAGCAGAAAATAAAACCGCCGCATCGAGCATGCAAAAATGTATTTTACTTAAATTAAATACCGCGAAAGCGCTTAAGGGCAGCGAGGTTAAAGAAATTTTAAATCACATCAAATTTAATTGAGTCGCTGCGTTTCTGGAATTATTCTCCGTTCTTGTTCAACCCTTCAACGATTTCTTTGAAGCTTAACAGTCCTGCTTCTATGTTTTCGACTATCTCCATCGCGAGAACATCAGGTTCGGGAAGACTATCGAGATCTCCGAAACTTTCATCTTTCAACCAGAATATATCAAGATTGGTTTTATCTCGTGCAGCAATTTCATCATAGGTAAATTTCTTGAATCTTTCTATTTCTTTTCTTTTAAATCTGTTTTTCGGATTGTAGCACTCAACAAAATCTTTCAGGTTATCATACTTCATTTGTTGTGTCTTTAATGTGAAATGAATGTTTGTCCTGAAATCATAAATCCAAACATCCTTTGTCCATGGAGTTTTAGCAGCCGGTTTGTTATCGAAGAAGATTACATTCGCTTTTACACCCTGCGCATAAAATATTCCTGTTGGCAACCGAAGAATCGTATGCAAGTCTGTTGTGTCAAGCAATCTTTTTCTTACAGTTTCTCCCGCACCACCTTCAAACAAAACATTATCGGGAACAACAACAGCAGCCTTGCCGTCTGCTTTAAGCATTGAACGAACGTGCTGCACAAAATTCAACTGCTTGTTGGATGTTGTTGTCCAGAAATCCTGTCTTTCGTAAGTGAGTGTTTCTTTTTTCTGTGTTCCATCTTCGTTTGTTATTGTAATGCTGCTCTTCTTACCGAATGGAGGATTAGTTAAAACATAATCAAACTTTTC
>CAZTDB010000433.1:0-3111 GCA_964612385.1 uncultured Ignavibacteriaceae bacterium | reverse complement strand
GAATCGAGGTAATATAACTTCGATGAAAATGTTGTAAGCGTTTCAATATTAATTTGCGAAGAGGAGCGGTTAGGTGATTTATCAATAATATCTTTCTTCAAATGCCTGAGCTTTCTGTTGGTAGGTACAATAATGAGCAGCTTTTCAGAACTACCGGATTTTATTAATGCTTCAATCTTTTCTTCAAACGCTAATTTATTTCCTTCATCACTGACTGAAGCTGCTTGCTTTTTTTCAAGTATCATGTCTTATCTTTTGTTTTGATTATTAAATCCCCATACGATTTTTTTATTTGGCTTCTTGCATCAAGCCCGAGAATTTTAACTGTATTATCAAATCTTCTCTTTGCATCTGCTTTGCCGTTGATGACCAAAGTTTCCAGCTCTATAAATTTTCCTAAGCCTTTAACTTCATCAAGATGAATTCTTGTGTTGTCATATAAAAACAATTGCCGTTTTTTCTCAACAACCGCTGTAACATTAAAAATTTTTTTAAAAAACGATTCTGCATTTCCGCCCGATAGTACAAGATATTCGTAGTTGGACCATCGATTTTTCGAAGTTTCATCTCTATCGTAATAAATTATACTTTGCCTGCCGTTTTGGATGCGCAGCTTTAATAATCCTCTGCTGTTTTTGTAATACACATCCTTTTGATTCAACAGTCCTTCATACTTTGCTTTAAGCCCAATTAATATTTTTTTTATTTTTCTGAAAGAGTGAACGGGAACTTTTAATTCTAAATTTGCGGGCATTAGCTGCTTAACCTCATAATTATTCCAAAAATACTCTTGTTCATTTGGAAAGATATTGACCTAAATTAATCACAAAGTAAAAATTAAATCATTGAATTTGTTCGATAGAATATTATTTTAATAAACAAAAATTAAAACTATTATGAAAACGCTATTAACAACGGCAATATTACTAATTACATTTCTTAATGTAAATGGACAGGGCATCGGAGAATTAGCCCCGGAAAAGGATTTAGAAATTTTTCCGGATAATGCATTTGGTTTGGATATCATGTTCGGCGAAGGTGGGTTTGGTTTCGGCACTTTCTATCGAAGACAGCTTAATCCAAGCTTAACTTTTTTTACGGATTTTTCCATTTCCGAGGCAAAGGATGATCAGGAATTTGAATATATCGATCCCTACTTCGGCTACTCGATCACCTTCGGTAAAGTAAACAGAATTTTTCTGCTTCCGGTAAATTTTGGATTGCAGTACAGGCTTTTTGAAAATGTAATTTATGACAACCTAAGACCTTATATAAACGCAGGTGTTGGTCCAACTTTCGCAATCACGACTCCTTATAGTATGGAATTCTTTGAAGCATTCGGAAAAGCTCAAGCCAAATATGCCGCAGGCGGATATGTAGGTTTTGGTGCCAACTTTGGATTGGATAAGAATAACCTGGTTGGATTAAACTTCAGGTATTATTACATTCAATTTTTTAGCGACGGTGTGGAAAGTTTAATAGGAAAGAAGCGAAAGTCATTAGGCAGCTTCTACATAACTATTAATCTTGGAATGATGTATTGAAAAAAGAGAGTGCGGTCTTTCCCGGGTTTTCTTCCGAAGCATTTAAATTTTTCAAGGATCTGGAGAAGAATAATTCAGTTGAATGGTTTGCTAAAAACCGGAACATGTATGAAAGCCATATAGTCGCACCCGCAAAATTATTTGTTGAAACAATCGGTCAATTTTTCAATCAATTGAATCCAGCCATCAGAACTGCCCCAAAATTTAATGAAACTTTAATGCGAATGAACAAAGATATGCGGTTCAACAAGGGGGAACCTTACCGAACTTTCTTCTTAATCCATTTCGGAAGATTTAAAATGGACAGCGAGTTTTATGTTTATCTCGATAAAAACGGAATTTCCTACGGAATATTTTTTAACAACAGCGTCGGAGATAATTTATATTTCAAGAAAAATTCAGAAAAATATGGCAATGAAATTATCAGCCTCTTCTCAAAATATAAAATCGAAGGGAAGTATAATTTATTTTCGTTTGAAAAAGAACCCCGCTTATTATTTCCAAAATTCAAAGCGGATAAGCATTTCGAAGAAATGAAGAAATTAAAATTCATATTACTCGAAAAAGCTATCGAACTTGAGGATAAATTAATTCACTCGCCTAACCTGATTACAAAAAGCATAAAAGCATTTTCGGCGCTTTACCCGGTTTACTGTTTTGCAATCTCACCGAATCCGTTAAAGCTGTTATATGAATTTGAAGAAAATTTAGGCACCGCAGTTTAAAAAGCGGTTATTTCCATTTTATTGTGCATCCGATGGAAAAAGTTTCAGGTACCGATACCTCTTTCCCATCTAATATTTCCTCCAAAGCATCCCGCAAGTATTTTTGTTTTACTAAACCAGGATTTTGCCAATTGTCGTCAATCTTTCCTTCATAACGAAGACGTCGATTTTTATCGAAAAGAAAAATTTGGGGGGTGTGAGTGGCGCCGTAAGCTCTCGCAGTTTCCTGAGATTCATCTCTTAAATAGGGAAAATTAAATCCTTTTTCTTTTGCTCTTTTTTTCATTTCGGCAAATGAATCTTCCGGGTATTTCTTATCGTCGTTCGAGTTTATCGCCACAACCTGCACTCCTTTATTTTCAAAATCTTTTTGAATCGCAATGATTCGGTCTTCATAAGCTTGAACGTAAGGACAATGATTACAGCTAAAAATTATCACAACCGCATTGGCATCTTTGAATGAGTTTAGATTGTAATATGTCTCGTCAACGCCTAATAAACTGAAATCCGGTGCGGGATCTCCAATTTTAAGTTTTGATGTTATCATTTCAATATCCCTTTGCAAAAAAGAATCTTAGTAAATAAATTAAGTTATAACTAAATTTGGAAAAACTATGGTAAAACTATTATTTGCTTTAATCTTCATTAGTCAATCGTTAATGGCACAAGATATTGATTTTGCTAATAGGCTCTATAATGATTACGAACAGTTCCGTGAGTCGGCATTAACCAATCGGAGATTTAAACATTCCGATATTAAGCCATTGATTGAACAATTAAAAAATAACAATAAATTCAGAGTTGAAAAAATTGGAGAATCGGCTGAGGGAAGAGAAATTTAT